>NZ_JBEOVJ010000059.1:0-53097 GCF_040295435.1 Streptomyces sp. NPDC002809 | reverse complement strand
CTCATCTGCTACCGCCGCCGCGGTCACAACGAGGGCGACAACCCGCAGTTCACCAACCCGCAGATGCCGACAGGGAGCGGGGGCCGCGCCGGTTCGGCGGGAATGGTGTGTCCCCGGCATGTCCCTGTACATTCCCCGTGAAGATCATGATCGGTCGACGGAGGGGGCGTCCATGCTGAAGATCGCCATCGCCCGGGCCGTGACAGCCGCCGCTGCCGCGCTCGGGCTCGTCGTCGCAGCCCAGGGCACGGCGTCCGCCGAGCCGAAGTCCATCGACGTCGGATCCGGCGGATACGGGCAGTGGAACGCCGACCCGTCCGGAGGCATCCCGGGAGACTCGATCCGCGCCTGCGACACGGCCGCGGACGGCTGGAGCGTCGAGGTGAAGCTCGACATCGGCCGCAACGGCACCTGGGACCGTGTCACGAACACCCGGGGCCACCACTCGCCCTACTGCGGCCCGTGGAAGAGCGGCGACATCCAGGAAGGCACGCCGGTGAGCATCCAGGTGACGTATGTCAACGGCGAAGTCACCTACCCGAAGGGCTCCCTCCTGCTGAGCCACGCCTGACAGCGGGCCCCCGCCCGCCGGGTGGGTGGTGAACCGGCCCACCCGGCGGCGCGCCGGGGGCACTCAGGCGGCGAGCTGCGCCTCGATGGCCGCGACGACCTCCGGGGCCTCCGGCTCCGTGCGGGGGCGGATGCGGGCGACCGGCTCGCCCGCAGGGGAGATCAGGAACTTCTCGAAGTTCCACTGGACGTCACCGGCCTCGCCGTCCGCGTCCGCGAGCCGGGTGAGCTCCGTGTAGAGCGGGTGCCGGCCGGCGCCGTTGACGTCGGTCTTCGCCAGCAGCGGGAAGCTCACCCCGTACGTCGTCGAGCAGAACGTCTGGATCTCCTCCGAGCTTCCGGGCTCCTGGCCGCCGAACTGGTTGCAGGGCACGCCGAGCACCGTGAAGCCCCGGTCCCCGTACTCCTTCTGGAGCCGCTCCAGGCCGGCGTACTGCGGGGTCAGCCCGCACTTGGAGGCGACGTTCACCAGCAGGACCGCCTGGCCGCGGTAGGCGCCCAGCGTGGTCGGCTCGCCGGTGAGGGTGTGGAGCGGGATGTCGTGCAGCGTCATGGGTGTCTCCTCGTCATGTGTCTTCCACGGCCATTGTCACGCCCAGAGGTCCATCGGCACGAAGCCGGTCGCCCGGCCGTCCGGATCCAGCAGCCGGCCCATCAGCTTCACCGCGCGCAGCGCGACCGCGCGGTCGGCGATCCGCAGATGCGGGATGGTCGCGGCGAGGCGGACCTCCAGGGCCTGGGCGTCCACCAGGGACGAGACCCAGACGGTGGCGATCAGATTCTGCGGACCGGCCAGTCCCAGGCACTGTCTGATCTCCGGAAGCTTCGCCAACTCCCGGGCAGTGGCGTCCAGATGCTCGGCCGGCACAGTCCCGAAGAGAGTCACGGCGACCGGTGAGCCGGACAGTGAACGGGCCAGATCGCAGCGGAGTACGAGACGTCCGGTTTCCAGCAGCCGGTTCAGCCGGCGGCTCGCGGTGTTCACCGAGACGCCGAGGGTCTCGGCGAGTTCGCTGAGGGACATGCGCCCGTTCTCGCCTATCGACGTGACGAGTTCGGCGTACTCGGGCAGATGCTGTGTCTCGCCCAGCGCCGACCGGCGGGACGCGGCCAGCGTCTCCTGCTGGGTGCGGCTCAGGCTCGTCAGCCGCCACACGCTGCCTTCGGTGTAACTGCGGGTGATCAGGTGGGCCCGGGTCGCCGCGATCCCGGGTGTGGTTCCCAGCCGGTCCACGATGTAGCTCGAGAGTGCGCCGAAACCCGTGGCCATCGCGGTGATCAGGAGGTCGCGGCCGCCCGCCGCGTGCTCCACGGTCACCGCGTGCGGGTCCGCCGACAGGAGCTCGGCGACCGCTCCGGCCTGCCCCGGCGCGCAGTCGATCTCGACCAGCGCGCCGGCCCCCGAGCCGCCGTACGGATACGCCGTCACCCAGGCGTGGCCGGCTGCCCGCAGGCGCTCCCAGCGCCGGGCCACGGTCGCGGCATCGACTTCCAGGGCCTTCGCCAGCTCGGTCCAGGGGGCCCGTGGGTTGATCTGCAGAGCGTTGACCAGGGCCAGGTCCAGCTCGCTGAGTGAGGGCAGATTTTCAGTCATCGGGATTCCGTACTGACGAGTGCTTCGGGAAAAAACTGCATTCGGTCAAGGTCAACGACAGAGATTGGCAATTTCGAGCGGAATGTTGAGCGGAGATTAGCATCGCCGTACCTCATCAGATCCAGCCACATCCGACTCCGGAGGCGCCGCGTGCAGCAGCCTTTCGCCACCCTCGCCGATGCCGCCGCCGCCCTGCGGTCGGGCGCCGTCGGCAGCGAGGAACTCGTCACTGCCGCACTCGCCGACGCCGAGGCCCTCGATCCGCTGCTCGGTGTGTACGTGTCCCGCTTCCCGGAACAGGCGCTTGCCGCCGCCAGGGCGGCCGACTCCCGCCCCGCCGGTGAACGCGGCCCGCTGCACGGGCTGCCCCTCGCGGTGAAGGACAACCTCGCCACCGTCGAGGGCCCGGCCACCGCGCAGAGCCCCGTCCACGACCCGCACTGGTGGAGCGGGCTCGACGCACCGGCCGTCGCCCGGCTGCGCGGCGCCGGGGCGGTCGTGCTCGGCAAGACCACCATGGCCGAGTACGCCATGGGCCGCCCCGACCCCGCCCATGACTTCCCGGTGCCCCGCAACCCCTGGGACCCCGAGCGGTGGACCGGCGGATCGAGCACCGGAAACGGCGCCGGCATCGCCTCCGGACTCTTCCTCGGCGCCCTCGGCAGCGACACCTCCGGCAGCGTCCGGCTGCCCGCCGCGCTCTGCGGGGCCACCGGCCTCAAGACCACCTTCGGGCTGCTGCCCGTCGACGGCTGCATCCCGCTCAGCCCTTCGCAGGACGTCCTCGGCCCGATGGCCGTCACCGCCCGGGACTGCGGGCTCCTCCTCGACGCGCTGACCGGGCTGCCGCCCGAGGCCCCCGTGCCGGACGGGGTGCGCGGACTGCGCATCGGTGTTCCGTACGGACTGCTCGACTCTCCGGGCGTCACCGCGGAGTGCCGCACCGCATTTCAGGACGCGCTGCGGACCTTTCGTGAACTCGGCGCACAGATAAGGGAGTTCGAACTCCCGGAGTTCGGCGGGCTGCTGGCCGTCAACGGCGTCACCATGCTCGCCGAAGCCTTCACCGCGCACAGCGAGCGGCTTGCCGCCGACTGGGACGGGCACGGCCGGACCTTTCGCCGGCTGGCCGCGGCCGGCGGACTCGTCCCGGCACACCTCTACCTCCGGGCCCAGCGCACCCGCGGACAGCTCACCGCGCAGCTGCTCGCGCGGATGGAGGGCCCCGGCGGCGTCGACCTGATCGCCACCCCGACCTGGCCCGCGCCCGCGCGGCCGTACGCACAGGAGGCCGCACCCGGCGAGGAGCTCAACCTCACCGCCGTCTGGAACCCCACCGGCTTCCCGGCCCTCGCGCTGCCCATGGGCGCGGACCCTGCCGGGCTGCCGCTCTCCCTCCAACTGGCCGGCCGGCCCCGCTCCGAGCACACCCTGCTCGCCGCGGGCGACGCCTATCAGTCCGCCACCACCTGGCATCTGCGCCGGGCCGCGCCCGACCCCGGGCAACGGCCCACCCCGCTCCGTGACCCGGACGGTGCAGGGCCGGACCGCTCGTCCCCGGCGCCGTCCACGCCCACCCCTCCCGACGGCCCGGCCGGAGCCGGAGCGGCGCTGGCCGCGATCGGCATCACCCCGGGACCGGCCGATCTGGCCGTCGTACGGGCCGTGGCCCGCTCGCTCCTCGACGCCGGCCGCCGGCCCGCCGCCTGACCCCGGGCCGGGCGGGTCCCACCGACGCCGCCCCCGGTCTTCCTCCGCCCCCGGCCGGGCGGCGCCCCACCGACGCCGCTCCTGCTCTTCCCCGACCCCGGCGGGCAACGACCCACCGACGCTGCCCCCCGGTCTTCCCCTGACCCGCCCTCACCCGCCGCGCCTGTGCGCGCGGCCGTGCCCAAGTGGAGAACCCATGTCGCGTATCCAGCCCACCCCGGGCGCCGGCGCGCCAGGCCTCGGCGCCACCCGTGTCGCCGCGGTCGTCGGATTCCTGGTCTTCGTCGAGCTGACCAGCGGCATCATCCAGGGGATGATGCCGACCCTGCTGCCCGAGCTCGGCACCGTGCTCAACGTCGGCGCGGGCGACCTCAACTGGGTCAACGCGGCCCAGCTCCTTGCCGCCGCCGTCTCCGTTCCGCTCTTCGGACGGCTCGGCGACATGTACGGTCACCGGCGGCTGCTGCGCATCGCCGTCCTCTGCCTCGCCGTCGGCTCCGTACTGGTCGCCTGGGCGCCCTCCTTCGAGGTGCTGCTGGTCGGCCGGGTGCTCCAGGGACCGCTTGCCGCGCTCCTGCCCCTGGAGATCGGACTGGTCCGCGACCGGCTGGACGCAGCGGGCGCCCGGAGCGCCATCGCCATGCTCGTCGGCGCGCTGACCTTCGGCGCCAGCGCCGGCATGGTCGTCGCCGGACTGCTCCGTGAGGCCATCTCCTCCGTGCACGGCGTCCTCTGGATCCCGGCCGCCGCCACCTTCCTGTGCGCCGGAGTCGTGTTCTTCCTGGTGCCCGAGTCGAGGACCAGGGCCCAGGGCCGGGTCGACTGGGCCGGGGCCGGACTCCTCAGCGCCGGACTCGCCACGCTGCTGCTGGGCATCTCCCAGGGGCCCAAGTGGGGCTGGACCGACGAGACCACCCTGGCCCTGTTCGCCGTCGCCGCGGTCAGCCTCGTCGTCTGGGTCCTGGTCGAACTCCGCGTCGCCGAGCCGATCGTCGACATCCGCCTCACCGTGCAGCGCACCCTGCTTCCCGTCTACGCGGCGAGCTTCCTGCTCGGCACCGCACTCTTCGGGGCCCAGACCGCCCTGGTGCTCTTCGTGTCCTCGCCCGCCGACAAGCTCGGATACGGCTTCGGCTACGACGCCCTCGGGATCGCCTGGCTGATGCTGCCGTCCGGTGTCATGGCGTTCATCGCCTCGCTGTTCGCCTCCCGGCTCTTCAAGCTCATCGGCGGACGCGGCGCCCTCGCCCTCAGCGGGGTCCTCATGGCGATCGGCTATGTGTTCCTGATCGCCGCCCACGACCACCCCTGGCAGTTCGTCGTCGTCAACCTCGTCGTCGGTTCGGGCGTCGGCCTCGCCCTCAGCGCGATGCCCGTCCTGATCATCGACTCCAGCCCGCACGAGCGCACCGCCATCGCCACCGGCATCTACAACACGGCGAAGACCGTGGGCGGTTCCGTCGCGGGGGCCGTGTTCGCGGCCATCCTCACCGCCCTCACCTTCAAGGGCACCGAGATCCCGACGATCGACGCCTACACCACCGTGTGGTGGTGCTGCGCCGGGGTGTCGGCCCTCGTCGCCGTCGCCGCCGCGGTCGTGGCCCGCCCCGTGAAGCCCGCCAACTGAACCACCGTCCCGCCCTCTTGCACCCTCTCCAGGGAAGGAACAGCGCCATGCCCGCCGCCCCCACCACATCCGTACTCCTGCACAACGGCCTGCTCATCGACGGCACCGGGAGCGAGCCGGTCCGCGACGGTGCGGTTCTCATCGAGGACGGTCGCGTCCGGTGGGCGGGCCGCACCGCCGACAGGCCCGTCACCACGGCCGCGACCCGCCGCGTCGACGTCCGCGGAGACGCGATACTCCCGGGCTTCATCGACTGCCACGTCCATATGGCCGCCCCCGGAACGACGTTGAGCCACGCCGAGATCGCCGCCATGCCGCACAGCCTGGTCACCTTCCTGGCCGGGCCCAGGATGAAGCAGACGCTCGAAGCCGGCGTCACCACGGCGCGGGACCTCGGCGGCGCGGACGCCGGACACCGGCGGGCCGTCGAATCCGGCCTGCTCGTCGGCCCCCGGCTCCAGGTCGCCGTAGCCATGCTCAGCCCCACCGGAGGGCACGGCGACTTCCGGGCCGGCAACGACGACCGCCCCAACAGCAACCCCATGGGCCGGCTGGCCGACGGCCCGGCCGAATGCCGCAGGGCGGTCCGCGACGTGCTCCGCCGCGGCGCCGACTGCGTCAAGATCGCGGCGACCGGCGGGGTGTGGAGCCCGACCGACCAGCCCGACGACGACGGGTTCCTGGAGGACGAGATCCGCACGATCACGGAGATCGCCGCCGGTCACCGGGGCAAGAAGGTAGCCGCCCACGCCCAGGGCCGGGGCGGGATCCTCAACGCCGTGCGCGGCGGCGTCGCCAGCGTCGAGCACGGCTACGAGATCGACGACGAGGCCATCGGGCTGATGCTGGAGCGGGGCACCTTCCTCGTACCGACGCTCACCACCGCCAACACCGACCCGGACCCGGGGAAGGCCGCGCCCTGGGCGTACGCCAAGAAGAAGCACTGGCAGGACGTCGCCCGCCGGCACATCCCGCGCGCGATCGAGCGCGGGGTGCGGATCGCGATGGGCACCGACTGCGGCATCGCCGAGCACGGAACGAACCTGCGCGAGCTCGGGCACCTCGTCGACTGCGGGATGACCCCGATGGGCGCGCTGCGGGCCGGGACCGCCGAAGCGGCCGAACTCCTGGGACTCGCCGACGAGATCGGCACCCTGGAGCCCGGCAGGCGCGCCGACGTCGTGATCGCGCGAGGCAACCCGCTCGACGACATCACGTCCCTCGGCGACCCCGGGAACATCCTGCTCGTCATGAAGGACGGCGTCGCCTACAAGGACATCGAAGGGCTCACCGCCTGACCGGGCTCCGCACCGTCCCGGCCGAGGGCCTTGTAGTAGAAGGTGGTCGGCTTCAGTACACCGGCCGGGTCGGCGGCGTAGTCCGGAACGGACCCGCACTCCGTCCATCCGGCCGAGCGGTACAGCCGCTCGGCCGGACTTCCGCTCTCGGTGTCCAGGATCAGCAGCGTGACGCCGTCCCCGGCCGCCGAGCGCTCGACGGCGTCCAGCAGGGCCCGGCCGAGCCCGCGGCCGCGCGTCGACGGACGGACCATCAGCTTGGCGATCTCAGCGCGATGACGGGCGTTGGGCAGCGGTGCCCGGGCCAGGCCGATGGTCCCCGCGATCCGCTCACCGTCCCGGGCGATCCACACCTGGTGATGTCCCGCGTCGACGGATGCGGCGCGCTCCCGCCACCAGCACGCGGCGGCATTCCGGTCGAGCGGTGCCAGGAACCCCACGGATGCTCCGCAGTCGACCGTCTCCACCAGGAGGGCGGCCAGTTCATCGGCGTACGTGACCAGTTCGGGTCCGGTCACCGGGACGATCTCGGTCATGCGGCAGGTCCTTTCACGGTGCGACGATCATCAGTGCGTAGCGGACCCGTTCCGGGCCCGGACAGTGGAAGCGAGAGGGGCCGCGCAGCCGGAAGCGCAGGCAGTCGCCCGGGCCCACCGTGTGCACGGTGGCGTCGACGGTGATCTCGACCGTCCCCTCCAGGACCCAGATGTGCTGCTCCAGGCCGGGGACGGGCGGATTCTCGTACGCGATCACGGCACCCGCGTCGAGGATGCCCTCGATGACCTCCGCGCGCAGACCGGCATGCGGAGGCGAGACGGACCTGCGCACGAATCCCGACTCCTCGTCCCGCCAGACCGTCTGGCGCCCGGCGGGTACCAGCTGCGGTGGCTGGGCCTCCACCTCCAGCAGCAGCCGGGACATGGTCCGCTCGTGGACGGTGCACAGCCGGCCGAGCTGGGCGGCGGTGGGGCTCAGCTCACCTCGTTCGAGCCTGGAGAGCGTCGAGCGGCTCAACCCGCTGCGCCGGGCCAGCTCGTCCAGCGACCAGCCGCGCTCGACGCGCAGTTCACCGAGCCGCGCCGCCAGTCCGGCCTCTACGGATCCGGCTTCTTCCACGCCTGCATCTCTCACATCGGAGAGGATATCTCTATTCCGAGACGTTCGGTGGTGCGGCCTGCGGCGGGTACGCGGAGGGCCCTTCTTCGTTCTGCCGGTCAGGTGCCGTCGTGTCACGCTGGGACAGGGGGTTCGCCCGGTCGGGCATCTCGGTCCCGCCGGGTGATTCCGCTACCCGAGGAGGCCGACCGGCATGGCCAGTACCAGTAACGAACCACGAGCCGCGCGCGACACCGCCCCGAGCTCCCGTCATCCGTTCCAGACGGGGTGGACGGTCTTCGCCGCAGTCCTGATGATCTTCGGCGGGGCCATGGCGATCCTTCAGGGAGTCGCCGCCATCGCCAAGGACGACGTCTTCGTCGCCACGCGCAACTACGTGTTCCAGTTCAACCTGACCGGCTGGGGCTGGATCCACCTCATTCTCGGCATCGTCATCGTGCTCTGCGGCTGCGCCCTGTTCACCGGGGCCGTGTGGGCGCGTGTGGTGGGTGTGGTCCTCGCCGGACTCGGTGCACTCGCCAACTTCCTGTGGCTGCCGCACTATCCGTTGTGGTCCATCGTGCTCATCGCCATCGACGTCTTCATCATCTGGGCGCTCTGCGCGGGGCCGCACAAGAGTGAGACCGTCTGACGGGGCAGCCGTGCCTCCCGGGGCGGAAGGGGCCGCTCACCGTGTGGGCGGCTCCGTCGCGAACGCGGCCGGCGGGGGAGTGATCCGCAGCGTGACGACGTAGGAGACGACCACCGAGACGATCACGAGCGGCATGACGGTGAGTCCCTGGGAACCCAGCAGCAGGGTCGCCAGCAGCACCGCCGTCATCGGGAGTTTCAGCATGGCCACGCACATCGCCCCGATGCCCATGGCAAATCCGGATGCCGGGTTCAGCCCGGGAAGGTGGGAGAGCGCGAGGCCGCCCGCCGCACCGACGAACATCGCCGGGAAGACCGGGCCGCCCCGGAACGCGCTCAAGGACGCCGAGTAGGCCAGCGACTTGCAGACGATGAGCACCACCAGGGCGCCCGCCGAGTACTGGGCGCTGTCGGAGAGCAGCGGGTCCAGCGCGTGCTCGCCCGAGTACAGCACCTGCGACGCGGACTTTCCGGTGCTCTCGGCGTACACAAGGGCGAGTACCCCGACGGCGAGGCCCATTACCGCGGTGGCCACCACCCTCCGCCGCTCCACCCTCGGCTGAAGGAACAGCGCCAGCCGGTGGATACCCGCGCCCACGAGTGCGGCACCCAGTCCGAGTGCGACGGCCCACCCGAATTCGGCGACGGTGGGGTTGTCGGCGTGCGGCACCTCGTGCAGCGTCAGTGAGTACGTCCCCAGGCCCGTCCACGAGCCGAGTCCCGTGAAGATGAGCGCGCCGATCCCGGCCGCCAGGAGTCCGGGAACCAGCGCCACCCCGAGCATCATCCCGGCCAGCCCCGAGGCCTCCATCAGCAGGAACGCGCCGAGAAGCGGTGAACCCAGCAGTGCGCTGACCGCGGCGAAGCTGCCCGCGGCCCCCACCACGGCGACCGCCCCCGGAGCGATGTCCGGCTTGATCAGCCGCACCGCCCACACGGCCAGGCCGCCGCCGAGCGCGATGAGCGGCGCCTCCGGGCCGAGCACCGCGCCGAGACCGAGGGAGGCGAGCGCCGCGAGAGCGATGCCGGGCAGGTGCGCCGCCGAGGGAGGCCCGGTGCTCACCAGCCCCTCCGCCGGCTTGTGCCCGCCGCCTCCCGGGAGGTACCGGACGGCCAGCCCCGTCAGCAGCCCCGCCACGCCGAGCAGCGGCACCGGCCACCACGAGGGCGTGGAGGCGAAACCCAGGGCGTCGGGCAGATCGTCGTACGTGAGTGACTGGAGTTCGGACACCAGGGCGAGGAAGCCGAAGGCCGCCGCCGAGATCGGAACCCCGAGGATCGCCACCATCACGAGCATGACCGCGTAGCCGCGGGTGCGGATCAGGGCGACGGGATCAGGTGGCTGGGCGGCGGGCGTTCCGGCTGGCTCGGCCGTCATGCTCGGTGTCTCCTCGGCATCGCGAATCCCCTGGGGACGCCCTGTCCTCAAGGCATCCCCAAGGTGATACCACGATGTGGTGACTCGGGTGATATGTCCGCGCGGTACGGGTGCGGCGCGAACAGTGCCGGCCGGTCGCGGCCGGGGTCACGTCCCTTCGGCCGCCGGGTCGGCCGAGGGCAGCCGGCCGGACCGTACGGCGTCGACCAGAGCCTGGTGGTCCCGCTCGTTCCGGTCGGCGTACGACTCCGCGAACTGCTGGAGCGCCCGGTCGAACACCTCACCGCGGCCCAGGTACGCCGCGATCGCGATCCGGTCCCCCGACCGGGCGTGGGCCCGGGCCAGTGTGGCGCCGCAGACCTCTCCGAAGACGCCGAGGCCGCGCGGGACCATCAGCTCCGGCTGGACGATGCCCTTCCAGTCGCGCAACTGCCGGATGTAGAAGTCCCGGGGCCGGCCGTCGAACCCGTCCACCCGCTCCCAGCCCAGGAAGATGTCGCTCGCCGCCTGCATCAGCCGCTGTCCGGCGACCACCCGGCTGCCCTGGTTCCGGTGCCGGCTCGCGCCCGCGTACGGAGCGAGCACCGAGGTGTCCGCCTCCTTGGCCTGCAGGAAGAGCGGGTCCCCGCTGTCCCGCCCGAGCAGGAGGATGATCCAGCACCTGGTGCCGACGCTGCCCACACCGACCACCTTGCGGGCCACGTCGACGAGCCGGAACCCGGAAAGGAGGGTGCGCCGGTCGGACGCCAGAGTCCGGCCGTATTCGTCGATCAGCCGGCGGAACTGCTCCTCGAACGCAGTGCGCTCCACGTCGGGCATCAGATCGGCGACCGGGACGAGCAGGGGCGGGTCCGCGGCGATCCGGCGCCGTCCGTCGACCACTTCGGTGAGCTTGTCGAACGCCTGCAGACTGTCCCTGGTACGGGCCTTGGCCATGGCGCGGGCCACCCCCTTGCGGCCACGCTTCCTCAGCTGCTCCGTCGCCACGGTACGCAGCCGGTCGGCGTCCGTCCGCGCGTACCAGACGTCGAGATGGCGCATGCCCGCGAACCGGATCATCCACTCCCGGTACGACCGGACCGCGGCCAGCACGACGGCGGCGCGCTCCCGGTCGCTGAAGCCGTTCGCCCGGCCCGCGATGACCAGGCTGGCCGCCAGCCGTTTGACGTCCCACTCCCAGGGGCCCGGCAGGGTCTCGTCGAAGTCGTTGATGTCGAAGAGCAACTGCCGCTCCGGTGAGGCCAGCAGCCGGAAGTTCAGCAGGTGCGCGTCCCCGCACAGCTGAGCCCTGATCCCGGAGACCGGCGTGGTGGCCAGATCGGCGGCCATGATCGCGGCCGCGCCCCGGTAGAAGCGGAACGGGGACTCCGTCATGCGCCCATAGCGGATCGGGACGAGCTCGGGCACCCTGGCCGCCGACTGGCCCTCCAGGATGTCCAGCGGATCCGGCCGGCCGGGGCCCGGCTCGAACACCGCGTGGCTCGACCGCGGCACCGCTCGGCGGGCCGCCTTGCCCCGCGCCGCCCGCTCATCGGGCGTGGGGAACTCACCGCCGTACGGTACCGGCCTGATGTCGTGCGGCATCGGGATCCTCCTGACCGCTGCGCGGGCAGGAAGGGACGACGCTGCCCGGCTCCCTCCGATCATCGCCGGTTCCTGCGATTCCGGCACCAGCAGCCGGGCCGGCCGGGCGGGGACGCCCGGTTCGGCGGATAGTGGAATGTGCACGGGCGTGCCTGAGATTGGATGCACATGGACCGGTACCCGCCCATAGCGGATCACGGCCTCGTGGGTGATCTGCAGACCGTCGCACTGATCTCCGGGCAGGGCGTGGTCGACTGGCTGGCCGCGCCGAGGTTCGATTCGCCCAGCGTCTTCGCCGCCCTGCTCGACCACGACCGCGGCGGCTTCTTCAGACTGTCGCCGGACGGCCCCGGCCACACCTGCAAGCAGCTCTACTACCCCGACACCGCCGTGCTGGTCACCCGGTTCATGTCACCGGACGGGGTCGGCGAGGTACTCGACTGGATGGTTCCCTCGCGCACCCCGGTGGCGACCGACCGGCACACCCTGATGCGGGCCGTGCGCGTCGTCCGCGGGAGCGTCCGCTTCACCCTGGAGTGCCGACCCCGCTTCGACTACGGACGCGCCCCGCACGAGCTCGAACTGCAGCCGGACGCGGCCGTGTTCCGCGCACCGGAAGGCACCGGGCACCTTCGGACGAGCTTCCCTCTTGGGCGCGAGGGCCAGGACGTACGCGGTGAGTTGACCCTGCGAGCCGGCGAGACGGCCGTGGCCGTCTTCACCGTCTGCGCCCCAGGCGGACCGGCCCCGCCGCCCCCGACCGTCGAGGCGGTCACCGCCGAACTGTGGTCCGTCGTCGACTTCTGGCAGGCGTGGTTGCGGACCTCCACGTACCGCGGCCGGTGGCCCGGCATGGTGAACCGCTCCGCCATCACCCTCAAACTCCTCACCTACGCACCCACGGGCGCGCCGGTCGCCGCCGCGACGATGGGACTGCCCGAACGGGTCGGCGGCGAACGGAACTGGGACTACCGGTACACCTGGGTCAGGGACGGCTCCCTGTCCGTGCGGGCCCTGCTCGACCTGGGGTTCGTCGAGGAGGCGACAGCCTTCACCCACTGGCTCGGCGACCGGCTGCGGGACCGGGAGCACGCCGACGGCGAAGCCCTCCAGATCATGTACCACGTCGACGGAGAGCCCCTGCTGACCGAGCAGGTGCTCGGCCACCTCTCGGGCTACCGGGGCTCGGCGCCGGTACGGCTCGGCAACGCCGCGGCAGGTCAGCTCCAGCTCGACATCTACGGCGAGGCCCTCTACGCACTGTCCGAAGGACGTGAGGTCGGCATCCAGGCGGGCTACCGGGGCTGGAAGCTCGTGGCCCGCACCCTGGACTGGCTCGCCGACTCCTGGGACCGGCCGGACGAGGGGATCTGGGAGACCCGTGGTGGCCGCAAGGACTTCACCTACAGCCGCGTGATGTGCTGGGCCGCCTTCGACCGGGGCCTGCGGCTGGCCGCGGAGTTCAGCAGGCCGGCCGACACGGTCCGGTGGACCCGGGCCAGGGACGAGATCCTGGAGCAGGTGATGGAGCACGGCTGGAGCGAGCCGGACGGGGCCTACGTCCAGCAGTACGGGAGCGCCGTGCTCGACGCCTCGCTCCTGCTGATGCCCCGGGTCGGGTTCCTGGCGCCCAAGGACCCCAGCTGGTTGTCCACCCTGGACGCCATGGACCGCACCCTCGTCTCCGACAGCCTGGTCTACCGCTACGATCCGGCCGCCTCGTCGGACGGACTGCGCGGCTCGGAGGGCACGTTCAGTCTCTGCACCTTCCTCTACGTCGACGCACTGGCCCGCGCCGGACGACTGCGCCTGGCCCGGTACACCTTCGAGAAGATGCTCACCTACGCCAACCATGTCGGTCTCTTCGCGGAGGAGATCGGCCTCAGCGGAGAGCAACTGGGCAACTTCCCGCAGGCGTTCACCCATCTCTCGCTCATTACCGCGGCGCGCACGCTCGACGAGGCCCTGGACCGGCAGCGCGACTGAACCGGGCCGGCGCCCTGGTGGCGCGCCCGGCGTTCAGACCGCAGGAGCACCGGCGGGCGGGCCCAGGAGGACGAGGGTGTCACCCGTCTCCGGGGCCTGTGTCCGCGCGTCGGTGACCGGGACGAGCCGGCCGTCCGGACGCACCACGAACAGCAGCTCATGACCGGCCGGGACCGGCCCGGCGGAGGTCCGCGTCACCACCCGAGCCCCGGCCTCGTACCTGCGGGCCAGCTCGGGTCCGGTGAGCCCGGCATCGAAGAGCGATTCACCACCGGTGTACGGAGCCACGACCCCGTGACTCGCGGAGGGCGGCCGGAGACGGTGGACGGGCCCCTCGACGCTCTCGCGGAGCGTCACCGACGCGAGCGCGTTGAAGTCGTCCTCGTCGGTGAGCAGCAACACGCCTGTGATTCCCTCGAGTTCCGCACCCGACCCGGTGGCGGCAGCGAGCAGTTCGCCGGGCGCCAGCTTCAGTCCGGCCTCCTCGATCCGCGTACGGTCACGGCCGGCCCCGGCCCACATCAGGACATCCAGCCCTGCCGCGCGCAGCGCGCACGCCAGGTCGACCGCCCAGGGCGCGCCGCCGACGAGCAGCGGCCTGGACCGTGCAGGACGCAGCACCCCCAGCCGCCGGGCGACCGGGAACGCCGTCAGGCCGTACAGCATCACCGTGGCGACGATCACGACGAACGTCGCCGGGAGGATGCGCTCGGCGCCGGTGATGCGGTGGTCGACCAGTTCGGCCGAGAACGTGGAGGCCGTGGCCGCCGCGACGATGCCGCGCGGTGCCATCCATCCGATGAACCACCGTTCCCCGCGCGGTACATCGGTCCGGAGGGTGGCGAGCTGGGCCACCAGCGGTCTGGTCACCAGCACGAGCAGGGCGACCAGCGCGAGCGACGGCAGCACCACGTGCCGCAGGGACGCCGGTGTGACCGTGGCCGAGATGGAGATGAACAGCAGCCCGATGATCAGCGAGACCAGGGTGTCGAAGAAGGGCCGTCGCGCGGGGAGGTCCAGGCCCGGCAGATTGGCCATGGCCATCCCCATGACCACCGCGGAGATCAGGCCCGTGTCGTCCCGCAGTGCGTCGCAGCCGGCCGCCACGCCGATCACGGCGGCCAACTGCACCGAGGTGGCCAGCTCCTCGCTCATCAGCACCCGCCGGAGCAGCAGCCACAGCACGCCGGCGCCGACCGCACCACCCGCCACACCCACTGCCGTGCTGACCGAGAACTCGGCCAGCTGACTGCCGAACCCCGGCCGGTCGCCCGCGAGGACCGCGTGGAAGACGAGCGCCCCCAGGATGCCTCCGACCGGGTCGATCAGCGATCCCTCCCAGATGAGGATGCGCTGCAGCCGCTCGGTGGGCCGGACGAAGTTGAGAAGCGGCCCGACGACGGTCGGCCCGGACACGACCAGGATGGCCGCGAGCATCACCGCCGCCCGCATCGACATGTCCAGGACCGGCACGGCGAACAGCGCGGCGGACACCACGGTCAGCAGCGTCCCCAGCCAGAGCAGCCGGACCACGACGCGGCGCGTGTGGCCCTTCAGCCTCCTGAGCTCCAGGCCCAGGCCGGCGTCGTAGAGGATCACGGCCACCGCGAGCGACACCAGCGGGGAGAAGGATCCGCCCAGCAGTTTCTGGGGATCGACGTCGTCGCTCAGCGCCCCTGCGGCGAAACCGACCGGCAGCAGGACGAGCAGCGCCGGGACGCGCAGCAGGCTCGCCAGCAGTTGCGAACCGACCGCGAGCACCACGATCAGTCCGATGCCCACGAACACCTGATCCGCCGTCATCACCGTGCCTCCTCCGGCGCGAGCGCCGGGGCAGCGGTCGCGACCCGCGGAGCACCGCGTGCGACCACCTTCCGTGGCGGCGCACGGCAAAGGGGGCGAGGGCTCGCTCCGACGGCCGTCCCGGCACCCCGGTGTCCCCCCGACGGCCTAACGCAGTGCGTCACGGGACGGGCGCACGGATCACTTCCTGTCGTCCCAGGGTGTGCCCATCCAGCTGTCGAACGTCCGGATCAGCGCCGACATCGAGGCCGCGAGCCGCCGGTCGACCCACTGCGCGTGCACCTGGACCTCGTCCTCGTCGGACCGGAACTCCATCGGGACCTCATGGCCCGCACGCCAGATGACGCGCCGTGGTCCGCGTGCCACATCGCCGCTGCCGCTCAGCAGGCTGCCCACGGCGATGGCCACCTGCACGGGAAACAGCAGCCACCACACGTACCACCAGAAGATCCGGCCCTTGAATCCGACCGCCTCCGGGCAGCCGGTCTGGCCGACCGTCCACCGGGTCCGAATCCCCTTGCCGGACAGCGCCTTCTCCCGCACGAGGGTGCCGACGAGCTCGCCCTGCCCGCCCCACACCTGATAGACCGACACGCCCTCGCCCGCCGACGTGGTGATGAGTGTGGCCAGCCGCGAACGACGCTCCGGGCTGTCCCACAGCACAAAGGAACGGGCACCCGTCTTCCGCGCCGCGAGATACGCGGGTATCCCGCCCTGCGGCAGTTCGCGCTCCAGATACGCGACCACGTGGAACGGGCCCGCGGACGTGTCGACGACGACGTGGTGAAAGCCCTCGGCCACCCCCGGCAGGGGCGCGCCCCCGGCTTTCCCGTCCTTGGGCAGGGCCATCACTTTCAGGGCGCTGAGCACGTGCGACTCCTCCGTTGTGCGCGGTCGGGAAGTCGAAGCGTAGACGGGCACCTGCGAAGATCGACGGGTGGAGTCCTCAGAATCCGTCCCCGGCACCGATCCGCTGCCCGGCACCGCCGCGGCGACGGGCCGCCGCCCGGTGCGCTGCCGCATGTGCGGCCGCCCGCTCACCGGCACGGCCTCACGCCGCACCGGCCTCGGCCCCACCTGCGACGCCAGACTGCACCCGGCGCCGCCCGACATCCGCACCCGCCGTCACGAGGTCGACCAGGACCCGCTGCCGGGCACCTGAGCCGTCAGGAGGGCTGCTCGCCAAGCCGCCGGAACAGCCCCTCCTGCACCACCGACACCAGCAGATTGCCCGCGCGGTCGTAGATCCTGCCGCGCGCCAGACCCCGCCCGCCGGTCGCCACCGGTGACTCCTGGTCGTACAGGAACCACTCGTCGGCCCGGAACGGCCTGTGAAACCACATGGCATGGTCCAGCGACGCCATGTCGAAGCCGCGCGGCCCCCACAGCGGCTCCACCGGGATGCGCACCGCGTCCAGCAGCGTCATGTCGCTCGCGTACGTCAGCGCACAGGTGTGCACCAGCGGGTCGTCGCCGAGCGGGCCGACCGCGCGCATCCACACCGCGCTGCGCGGGTCCGCGTCCTTGATCTCCTCCTGCGTCCAGCGCAGCCGGTCGACGTAGCGGATGTCGAACGGCTGGCGCCGCGCCATCCGCTCCAGCGCCTCCGGCAGACCGCCCAGGTGCTCGCTCACCTCTTCGGCGACCGTCGGCAGCTCCTCCGGATCGGGCACCACACGGGCCGGCGGCAGCTGGTGCTCGAAGCCGGCCTCCTCCGGACGGTGGAAGGACGCCGTCAGGTTGAAGATGGTCCGGCCCTGCTGGACGGCCGTCACCCGGCGGGTGGTGAAGGACCGGCCGTCCCTGACCCGTTCGACCTCGTAGACGATCGGCACCCCGGGACGGCCCGGCCGCAGGAAGTAGGCGTGCAGCGAATGCACCGGCCGGTCCCCGTCGGTGGTGCGGCCCGCCGCGACCAGCGCCTGTCCGGCCACCTGCCCGCCGAAGACCCGCTGGAGGGACTCGTCGGGACTGCGGCCGCGGAAGATGTTGACCTCGATCCGCTCCAGGTCGAGCAGGTCGACCAGACGATCGGCGGGGTTCGTCATGCGGTTCTTCTCCACTCTCGCAGCGGCGCCACCGGTACGGGCGCGCTCACAACTGGCCCACGGAGGTGACCCGGACGACCGCCCGGCCCTCCTCGTCGGACGCGGCCAGATCGACCTCGGCACTGATGCCCCAGTCGTGGTCGCCGTTCGGATCGGCGAATGCCTGCCGGACCCGCCACAGCCCGTGCTCCGCGTCCTCGTCGATCTTCAGCAGCTTCGGCCCGCGGGCGTCCGGACCGGTGCCCAGCTCCTCGTACTCGTCCCAGTACGCGTCCATGGCCTCGCCCCACGCGTCCTCGTCCCAGCCCGCGTCGCCGTCCAGCTCCCCGAGGTCGCGTACCCGGTCCAGCGCGGCCAGCTCGACCCGGCGGAACATCGCGTTGCGCACCAGTACGCGGAAGGCGCGGGCGTTGGCCGTGACCGGCTTGACCTCGTCGGCCCGTTCCTGCGCCTGCTCGGCCGTCTCCACCTCTGGATTGGCGAGCTGCTCCCACTCGTCGAGGAGGCTGGAGTCGACCTGACGGACCATCTCGCCGAGCCAGGCGATGAGATCCTCCAGGTCCTCGGACTTGATGTCGTCCGGGATGGTGTGTTCCAACGCCTTGTACGCGCTCGCGAGATACCGCAGCACGATGCCCTCGGTACGGGCCAGCTCGTAGTTCGACGTGAACTCGGTGAACGTCATCGCGCGTTCGTACATGTCGCGGATCACCGACTTCGGCGATACCGGATGGTCACCCACCCAAGGGTGGCTCTGGCGGTAGACGTCGTACGCGTGCCACAACAGCTCGCTCAGCGGCTTCGGGTACGTGACCTCCTGGAGGAGCTCCATCCGCTCCTCGTACTCGATGCCGTCGGCCTTCATCTGCCCGACCGCCTCACCGCGCGCCTTGTTCTGCTGCGCGGCGAGGATCTGCCGCGGGTCGTCGAGCGTCGACTCCACCACCGAGACCATGTCCAGCGCGTACGAGGGCGAGTCGGCGTCCAGCAGCTCGAAGGCGGCGAGCGCGAACGTGGACAGCGGCTGGTTCAGCGCGAAGTCCTGCTGCAGATCGACGGTGAGCCGCACGATGCGGCCCTCGGCGTCGGGCTTGTCCAGCTGTTCCACGACGCCGCCGTCCAGCAGCGAGCGGTAGATCGCGATCGCCCGGCGGATGTGCCGCAGCTGCGCCCTGCGCGGTTCGTGGTTGTCCTCCAGCAGGTGCCGCATCGCCTCGAAGGCGTTGCCGGGACGCGCGATGACGGACAGCAGCATGGTGTGCGTGACCCGGAAGCGGGAGGTCAGCGGCTCGGGATCGGACTGGATCAGCTTGTCGAAGGTGGTCTCCGACCAGGCGACGAAGCCCTCGGGAGCCTTCTTGCGGACCACCTTGCGCTTCTTCTTGGGGTCGTCGCCGGCCTTCTTGACCGCCTTCTCGTTCTCGACGACGTGCTCGGGGGCCTGCGCGACGACGAAGCCCGCCGTGTCGAAACCGGCCCGCCCGGCCCGGCCGGCGATCTGGTGGAACTCACGTGCCCGCAGTGTCCGCACCCGCGTGCCGTCGTACTTGGTGAGGGCGGTGAACAGCACCGTGCGGATCGGGACGTTGACCCCGACACCGAGCGTGTCCGTGCCGCAGATGACCTTCAGGAGCCCCGCCTGCGCGAGCTTCTCGACCAGTCGGCGGTACTTCGGGAGCATGCCCGCGTGGTGCACGCCGATGCCGTGGCGTACGTAACGCGAGAGGTTCTGACCGAACTTGGTGGTGAAGCGGAAGTTGCCGATGAGATCGGCGATCTTCTCCTTCTCCTCCTTGGTGCACATGTTGATGCTCATCAGCGACTGCGCCCGTTCGACGGCCGCGGCCTGGGTGAAGTGCACGATGTAGACCGGCGACTGGCGGGTGTCCAGGAGCTCGGTGATCGTCTCGGTGATCGGCGTCAGCCGGTACTCGTAGCTCAGCGGGACCGGACGCGTCGCCGAGCGCACCACGGAGGTGGGGCGGCCGGTGCGGCGGGTCAGGTCCTCCTCGAACATCCGGACGTCACCGAGCGTGGCCGACATCAGGACGAACTGGGCCTGCGGGAGTTCCAGGATCGGGATCTGCCACGCCCAGCCGCGGTCCTGCTCCGCGTAGAAGTGGAACTCGTCCATGACGACCTGGCCGATGTCCGCGTACTTCCCGTCACGCAGCGCGATGGACGCGAGCACCTCGGCGGTGCAGCAGATCACGGGGGCGTCGGCGTTGACCGAGGCGTCGCCGGTGAGCATGCCGACGTTCTCCGTACCGAACAGCTTGCACAGGTCGAAGAACTTCTCCGAGACCAGGGCCTTGATCGGAGCGGTGTAGAAGGTGACCTTGTCCTGGGCCAGCGCGGTGAAGTGCGCACCGGCCGCGACCAGGCTCTTTCCGGACCCGGTGGGGGTGGAAAGGATCACGTTGGCTCCGGAGACCACCTCGATCAGCGCCTCCTCCTGAGCGGGATAGAGGGTGATCCCCTGCGTCTCGGTCCATGACGAGAATGCCTCGAAGAGGGCGTCGGGGTCGTCGGTCGGGGGCAGCTGATCGATAAGGGTCACGCCCCCATCTTGCCTGTCTTCCACCCCGATGAGGGAACCGGACGACGGTACGAAGATCACGGACGATACGCTGCCCCTTCAACTCGGCCGCACCACAACGATGATGGCCGGAACGCGTGCACAGGCGATACCTGTCGCACCTCACGACACCTACGGGGGCGGAAACAGCCATGATGGGACCGGCACACTCTCTGTCAGGGGCAGCGGCCTGGCTGGGGGTGGGCGCGGCCGCGGCTGCCGCGGGCCACACAATGCCGTGGCCCGTCCTGGTCGTCGGGGCGCTGATCACCGCGGGCGCCGCGCTCGCCCCGGACCTCGACCACAAGTCGGCGACCATCTCGCGCGCCTTCGGGCCGGTGTCCCGCGGACTCTGCGAGATCGTCGACAAGCTCTCGCACGCCGTCTACAAGGCCACGAAGATGCGGGGCGACTCGAACCGCAACGGCGGCCACCGGACCCTGACCCACACCTGGCTGTGGGCGGTCCTGATAGGAGGGGGCGCCTCTGCCGCGGCGATCACCGGCGGCCGGTGGGCGGTGCTGGCGATCCTCTTCGTCCACCTGGTGCTCGCCGTCGAGGGGCTGCTCTGGCGGGCCGCCCGGATGTCCAGCGACGTCCTGGTGTGGCTGCTCGGCGCGACCAGCGCGTGGATTCTCGCCGGCGTCCTGGACAAGCCGGGCAACGGCTCGGACTGGCTCTTCAACGCCCCCGGCCAGGAATACCTCTGGCTCGGCCTGCCCATCGTGCTCGGCGCCCTCGTCCACGACATCGGCGACGCGCTGACCGTCTCGGGCTGCCCGATCCTGTGGCCGATCCCGGTCGGCCGCAAGCGCTGGTACCCGATCGGCCCGCCGAAGGCCATGCGGTTCAGGGCCGGCAGCTGGGTGGAGCTGAAGGTGCTGATGCCGGTCTTCATGGTGCTCGGGGGAGTGGGCGGGGCTGCCGCCATGAACTTCATCTGACGCGTTCCGGGCCGGACCGGTCTCCGGCACGAAGGCGCCCCGGGCGGATTTCTCTCCGCCCGGGGCGCCTTTCGTTCTTGCGGACACGGCCTGGGCCTTCGTCCGGATCAGGCCGGACCCCGAGGACCAGGCCGGATCAGGCCTGATCAGGCCTGATCCGGACGTAAGACCCTAGACGGCTGCGGGAGGGACCAGGCGACCGTGGGAGATGAGGGAGGCGGCCTGCTTGAGGCGGCGCGTCCGGATGCTGACTCCATAGGTGTCGACGCCGGGGGTGGTGGCGAGGCGGGTGGTCAGATAGCGGTAGAACTCCTCGGCGTCACGGCAGATGACGATGGCCATCACGTTGTGTTCACCACTCGTGGCGCCGGTGAACGCGACCTCGTCGTGGCCGGCGATCTCGTGGCCGGTGCGTTCCAGGTGGGCGGGAGCGACGCGGAGCCAGAGCGTGGCGTTGAGGTGGTAGCCGAGGAGTTCCGGCAACAGGTCGATGTCGTACGAGAGGGTGCCGGACGTCTCCAGTGACTCCAGCCGGCGGGCCACGCGGCCCTTGGACTGGCCGGTGACCTCGGCAAGTCGGGTGTGCGAGGCGCGGCCGTCCTCGGCGAGGGCGTCGAGCAGCGGGCCGTCCTCGGCGGTGAGGGGGAGGAGAGCGCCGGCCGGGGCAGGGGGAGGGCTGCCGGCCAGCCGCTGCTCCTGCTCGGCGGTGAGACGCCCGCCGTAGCCGGTCCAGCCGGACGTACCGGGGACGCCGAAGGGGTGGAGGAGCAGGTCGATGCTCAGGTCGAGGACGGCCGCGGACCTGGGCAGCTGCTGGAGCAGCATGTCCTCGCGCGGGGCATGGAGGGGTGACCGGATGACGCAGATGATCTCCGAGCCGCCCGAGGCGATGCCGACGTAGGCGATGTCGGGGCGCCGGGCGAGAGCGTCGGCGAGGGGTGCGGCCCGGTCGGGGCGGCAGCGGATACGGGCCACCCACTGCGCCTCGCCGTGGACGGCGGGATCGACCAGGCCCACGACCCGCATCGCGCCGCTGCGGCGCAGGGCTTGGTAGCGGCGGGCCGCCGTCTGCTCCGACACCCCGATCACGTCGCCGATGAGCCGGAACGGGGCACGCGGCGCGAGTTTGAGCGCGCGGAGGATTTTCATGTCGACATCGTCGGTCACGGCGGAAGTCTGTCACGAGGCCCGAGGTGGGCGGAGGTTTTCTCCGGATGTGCGGGGCTGCTTCGTTGGTTCTGCCTGGTTTCGCCGATGCTGGGGCCCGGGTCGTTCGCATCGTGGGCCCGACGTCCCACCCGCTCCTCGTCGCACCCGGGCGCACGGCATCGTCCGGGCTTCGTGGCGGCCGGGGCACCGGCGGTACGTCGGACGGAACGCGTTCGACGAACGCCCGCTGGACATCAATCGCGGCGCGTCGCGCCGTAAAGGAGTGCTTCCTTGAACGTCACACCTTCGGCGAGCGGCCGGCCCGACCGGCGGGCGGCCACGCTCGCCATGGCCTGCCTGGGCGTATTCGTCGCCTACTTGCCGGTGACCACGGTCGCTGTGAGCCTGCCGGCCATCCAAGCGGCGCTGGGCGCGTCGACGGCCCAACTGGCATGGGTCCAGGACGCGTTCGTTCTTCCCATGGCCGCGTTCATCCTGACCGCTGGTGTGGTCGGCGATGTCCACGGGCGCAAGAAGGTGTTCCAGGCGGGCCTGCTGCTCTCCGCCGCCGGTGCGGCCGTCGCGCTGGCCGCACAGTCGATCCAGGTGCTGTGGATCGGTCAGGCCCTCGCCGGACTGGGCGCGGCCGCGCTGCTGCCCACGACGCTGGCCCTGATCAGCCACGCCGTTCCCGACCACCGCGAGCGCGGCAAGTTCATCGGCATGTGGGCCACCTCGCTCCTCATGGCGCTGGCCGTCGGCCCGCTGATCGCCGGGGCCGTCCTGCAGCACGTTGCCTGGCGGTGGATCTACCTCCTGGTCATTCCCGTCTCGCTGCTCGCGATGGCCTTCGCCTCGCGGCTGCTGACCGACTCGCGTGCCCCGCACGGCCGGCGGCTCGACTGGCCGGGCCAGATCACCGCCGCGGTGGCCATCACCGCGCTGGTGTACGGCGTGATCGAGGGCGGTGCCGGTTCCTTCACCGACACCCCGGTCCTGGTGGCGCTGGTCGTCGCCGCGGCCGGCGCGGTCGCGTTCGTCGTGGCCGAGCGGCGCAGCGACAGCCCGATGCTGGACCTGACGCTGTTCCGCAGCCCGGCCTTCACGGCCACCACCCTCGTCGCGATGATCACCTTCCTGGCGCTCATCGGCTTCTTCTTCCTGCTGAGCCTCTACTTCGGCCTGGTGCAGCAGCTCGACACCCTGGCGGCGGCCTGGCGCCTCCTCATGGTCACCGCGGCCGCGATCGTCGTCGGCGGTCCCGTCGGACGCCTCATGCACCGGTTCCCCGCACGCATCCTGATCACCACCGGGCTGCTCGTCGTCACCACCGCGCTGCTCTCCATGACCACGCTCGACGCGGACACGTCCTTCGTCTCCGTCGCATGGCGGCTGGCCCTCCTGGGCCTCGGGATCGGCGGCGTCCTGACGCCCATGACCGCCACCGCCGTCGCCTCCGTGCCCCACCACCTGGCGGGTATGGCCGCAGCCGGCAACAACGCCTTCCGGCAGATCGGCGGCGCGCTCGGCCCGGCCGTCCTGGGCGCGCTCCTCACCGCCCGGGCCCTCGACACCTTCCCCGCCCGTCTCGCCGACGCCGGAATCACGGGAGCGGCCCGGCAGAGCATGGTGGACGCCGCCCGCGAGGGAGGGCTCGGCGCGGTCGCCGCGATGGATCCGGGTGCTGCGACCGGTCCGGTCCTGGGCGCCGTGGGCGATGCCTTCCTGGACGGCATGCGCCTGTGCCTGATCGTCGCCGCGGCGCTCACGCTGCTCGCCGCCCTCGTCGCCGCCGTACTGCTGCGCCGGCCGGGCGGGGCGCCCACCCCCTCGGTGACGGTGGCCGCGGCCGGCTCACACACCGCCCCCGCCACCGCCGCCGACGCTGACGAGGTCGCCTCGGGCCGGGGCGGCGGACGGGCCCCGGCGCGGGGACGCGGCTGACAGCGGGGGCGCTCCGGCAGGAGCGCCCCCGCTCAGGTGGAGGGCGGCCGCTCACCGTGCCAGGAGCGCCAGAGCGCGGCATAGGCGCCGTCGGCCGCCACGAGAGCGTCGTGGGTGCCGAGTTCGGTGATCCGGCCGTCCTCCATCACGGCCACCCGGTCCGCGTCGTGGGCCGTCTGCAGGCGGTGCGCGATGGCTATGACGGTCCGGCCGTCGAGGACGGCGGCCAGTGCCCGTTCCGTGTGCCGGGCGGTCCTCGGGTCCAGGAGCGCGGTGGCCTCGTCGAGTATCAGCGTGTGCGGGTCGGCCAGCACCACGCGCGCCAGGGCGAGCTGCTGTGCCCGGGCGCCGTCCGGCCGGTGCCCCGCGTGGCCCAGATCGGTGTCCAGGCCGTCGGGCAGCTCGTCCGCCCACTCGGCGCCGACTGCGGCGAGTGCCGAGCGCAGTTCGCCGTCCGTGGCGGAACCCGAGGCGATCTGCAGGTTGTCACGGACCGTGCCCTGGAAGACGTGGTGCTCCTGCGTGACGAGGACGACGTGGCGGCGCAACCGGTCGGGGTCCAGGCCGGCGACCGGGACCCGCCCCACCGTCACCGAACCGGTGCGCGGTGTGTCCATGCCTGCCAGCAGTCTGCCCAGGGTGGTCTTGCCCGCGCCGGATGGCCCGACGATCACCAGCCGCTCGCCGGGCCGGACCGTCAGGTCGACACCGTGCAGGACATCGCCCCCGTCGTCGTAGGCGTAGCGCACACCGGCCACCTCGATCCGGTCGCCGTCCGGTGCGGGGGAGCCGGCCGGTGGTGCCTGCGGGGCCGCTCCCAGGCCCTCGACCCTGGCGAAGGAGGCGCTGCTGCTCTGTATCTGCTCGAGCCGCTGCAGGATGCTGTCCAGGGGCTGCGAAAGCTGCCTCAGATACAGGGCCGAGGCGACCACCGCACCCAGGCTCATCGAGCCCTGGTCGTGCAGTACACCACCGATCAGCAGGACACCCGCCACCGGAACGACATACGAGACGTCCACGGCAGGGAAGAGGACACTGCGGAGGAAAAGCGTCCGGGTCCGGGTGCTGCGGCACCTGTCGATCGCTTCCTGGCACGCCGCGATGCGGCGCTCCTGCAGTCCGAGGGCCTCGACCGTCCTGGCCCCGGCGGCGGTCGCGGCCAGTTGCTCGGCGAGAGCCGAGTTGGCCGCTCCCTCGGCAAGGTACGCGGTGAGCGCCCGGCGCAGATACCAGCGGGCGGCGAACCAGATGCCGAGCAGTCCCAGCACGCCGCACGCACCGAGCAGCGGGTCGAGTGCGAACACCGCCCCGAGGATGAACAGCGCCTGGACCCCGGCGATGAGAACCTCCGGCCCGGCGTCCCGGAGGGTGGCGCCCACCGAGGCGACATCGGCGGTGCCGCGGGTCATGAGGTCGCCCGTGCCCGCCCGCTCGACGGCCGCGGCAGGCAGGGACAGAGCCCGGTCCGCGAACTGCTCCCGGATGCGCGCCAGGGTCCGCTCGCCGAAGCGGTGCCCCAGACAGCCGGCCCAGCGGACCAGGAGGAGCTGTGCCAGCGCGAAGGCGAGGACGGTGAGCGCGAGGCGGTCCACCGAGGCCACCGTGCTCCCGCCCCTGACCTCGTCGACGATACGGCCGAGGAGCCACGGGCCGACGAGCCCGGCACCGGCGGCCAGGGCGTTGAGGCCGATCACAGCGGTGAAAGCGCGGCCGTCCAGCCGGATCAGCCGGAGCGCCGCCCGGCGGATACGCGCAGGTTCGGCGACGGGCAGGGCGCGGGACGCGGGTGAGGACCCGGCGGTCATCGGACGGGCTCCCGGCTCGGCGGGACGGTTCCTTCGCCCCCGCGTTCCCGGTCCTCGTCGTCCAGGCCGCGCGACACCAGCAGGCGGTAGCCGCGTTCCCGGTCCAGGAGTTCACGATGGCTTCCGACGGCCGCGACGGATCCGTCGACCAGGTAGTACACGGTGTCCGCCCGATCGAGCAGGAGCGGTGACGTGCTGGTGACGACCGTGGTGCGGCCGGACCGTGCGGCGCGCAGCCGCGCCGCCATGGCGGCCTCGGTGTGCGCGTCGACCGCCGATGTCGGTTCCACCGCCAGGAGCACCTCGGGATCGGCCAGCAGGGCCCGGACCAGGCGGACGCGCTGCCGCTGGCCTCCGGAGAGGTTGCGTCCCTGCGCGCCGACGGGCGAGTCGAGTCCGTCCGGCAGTCCGCGGACGATGTCGTGTGCCATGGCCGCGTGGACGGCGCGGGAGATCGTCTCCTCGTCCGGGCTCCCGCGGCCGCGGATGACGTCACGCAGCGGGCCGGCGAACAGATCGGCCTCGTTGTCCGCGACGAGGATCCGTCGGCGCACCTGCGTCAGGTCGATCTCGGCGAGGCCTGTGGCGCCCCAGGTCGCGGCCGACCCGGTGAACCGGCCGAGACGGTCGACCACCGCCGCGGAGTCCGACGGCCGTGCGCTGACCAGCGCGGTCAGGATTCCGGGGGCCACCTCGACACCGGATTCCGGATCACGGAGCGTTGACGGCGACCGGGGCCCGCGCGAAAGCGCCTCCCCGCCGGTGGATTCGGGCTCCAGGGTCAGGAACCGGACGACCCTGCGGGCAGCGACCAGCCCACGGCTGATGTCGTAGCCGCCCTCGATGAAGGACGAGACGGGCACCACGAGGACCGCGGCGTATCCGTAGACCGCGACCAGTTCGCCGACCGTGATGGTTCCCTGAGCGGCCATCCGGGCCGCCAGCCAGGTCACGGCTCCCAGGAACAGGGCGGGCAGGCCGACGCCGAGCGCCTGGATCCAGCTGGTCACCGAGCCGACGCGGTACCCCTCCGCCCGGAGGGCCCGTGAGCCGCTCCTGTAGCGCTGCGCGTACACCTCCTTGCCGCCGATGCCGTTCAGTACGCGCAGGCCCGCGGCGATGTCCTCGAACCGGGAGGCGAGCCCGCCCTGCTGTTCCCGGTACGCCGCCTCGACGCCCTGCAGCTGTCCCAGCAACGGGCCGACCAGTACGGCGAGCAGCGGAACACCGAGCAGCACCACCGCGGCGAGCAGTGGCGAAACGCTCAGCAGCAGCGCGGCCACGACGACACAGGCGAGGACGGCGCCGACCCCGGGTCCGGTGCTGGTCAGCGTATTGGCGATCATGGCGACGTCACCGAAGCCGATCGTGACCACCTCTCCCGCCGTGGCCCGGCGCGGCAGCGCCGCCCCCAGCTCGGTCGCCTGCCTGACCACCACCTGTACGGAACGGAAGGCGGCGTCCAGCCGGACCCTGGTCATCGTGCGGTGCCGCATGATGCCCAGCCACGCGTTCAGCACGCCCGCACCGAGCAACGCCGCGACCCAGCCGGCCAGCGCGGACTCCCGCCCCGGTTCCAGCCCGTCGTCGATGGCGCGTGACAGCAGGTAGGGGGGCAGCGTCAGACCGGCCATCCAGGCGCTGCCGAGCAGTGCACCGGCGGCGATCCGGCGGCGCTGACAGGCGATCAGCCACCACAGGTACCGCGCGGCGCCGCGACAGTCCGGGGTCCCTGGATCCGAGAGGGTTGCTGTCATGTACAGCACCCTAGTGATCATCGGCCGGTACGGGCAGGGGCCCCGGACATGCTCATTCCGGTCAGCCGTGCCAGGACCGCCACAGCGCCGCGTACGCGCCGTCCGCCGCCACCAGCTCGTCATGGCTGCCCAGTTCACTGATCCGGCCCTGCTCGACGACGGCGATCACGTCCGCGTCGTGCGCCGTGTGCAGCCGGTGGGCGATCGCCACGACCGTACGGCCGTCCAGCACCCTGGCCAGCGAACGCTCCAGATGGCGGGCCGCGCGCGGGTCGAGCAGCGAGGTCGCCTCGTCCAGCACCAGCGTGTGCGGATCGGCCAGCACCAGCCGGGCCAGCGCGATCTGCTGGGCCTGCGCCGGGGTGAGAGCCAGACCGCCCGAACCGACCTCGGAGTCCAGCCCCTCGTCGAGCGTCCGTGCCCAGGCGTCCGCGTCGACCGCGGCCAGCGAGGCCCACAGCTCGGCGTCCTCGGCGCCGGTACGGGCCAGCAGCAGGTTGTCCCGCAGTGACCCGACGAACACATGGTGCTCCTGGTTGACCAGAGCCACATGCGTACGGACCCGTTCCGCGGTCATCTGTGACAACTGCGCACCGCCCAGCGTGACTTCACCGGTCCTCGGGGAGTAGATCCCGGCCAGCAGCCGTCCCAGCGTCGACTTGCCCGCACCGGACGGGCCCACCAGCGCAAGCCGCGTACCGGGAGCGACATCGAGCGACACCCGGTGCAGCACGTCGAGACCGGCGCGGTAGCCGAAGTGCACCTCGTCGGCACGGACTTCGCGGCCGTCCGGGGCCACACCGTCGTCACCCGCGTCCGGCTCGATCTCCCGGACCCCCACGAGGCGGGCCAGCGACACCTGAGCGACCTGCAACTCGTCGTACCAGCGCAGGATCAGGTTGATCGGATCGACCATCATCTGCGCGAGCAGCGCTCCCGTCGTCAGCTGACCGACGGTGAGCCAGCCCTCGATGACGAACCAGCCGCCGAGCATCAGGACCGCGCCGAGAATCGTCACGAACGTGCCGTTGATGACGGGGAAGAGCACGGACCGCAGGAACAGCGTGTACCGCTCCCACGCCGTCCACTCCTTGATCCGCCGGTCCGACAGCGCGACCCGGCGCGCACCCAGCCGGTGTGCCTCCACGGTCCGCCCGGCGTCCACGGTCTCCGCGAGCATCGCCGCGACCGCCGCGTAGCCCGCCGCCTCCGAGCGGTACGCCGACGGCGCCCGGCGGAAGTACCAGCGACAGCCGGTGATCAGAATGGGCAGTGCGATGAGGACCGAGAGCGCCAGCGGGGGAGCGGTGACAGTGAGTGCGGCGAGCAGCAGCCCCGCCCACACCACACCGATGGCCAGCTGCGGAACCGCCTCGCGCATGGCGTTGGCGAGCCGGTCGATGTCCGTGGTGATCCGGGACAGCAGGTCACCCGTCCCGGCCCGCTCCAGCACGCCCGGCGGCAGCCGGACCGACCGCACGAGGAAGTCCTCACGCAGATCGGCCAGCATCTCCTCGCCCAGCACGGCGCTGCGCAGCCGCATCATCCTGGTGACCACGGACTGGATGACCAGCGCCAGGGCGAACACCGCGGCGGTGCGCTCCAGATGGAGGTCGGTGACCCCGTTGGACAGGTCCTCGACCAGTCCGCCCAGCAGATACGGACCCACGATCGACGAGATCACCGCGACGGAGTTGAGCACCGTGACCACGATGAACGGCCGCCGGTGGCGACGCATCAGCTCACGGACGTAGGTGCGTACGGTCGTGGGGGTGCCGACCGGCAGGGTCGTCGCCGACTCCGGGGCGGCCGGGTCGTACGCCGGTGGTGCGACGCCGATCATGCCCTCTCCTCGATTTCCTCGATCGTGTCGATCGTGTCGATCGTGTCGATGTCTTCGGTGTGGTCCGGTGCGGCCGCGATCTCGTCGTCCGTCTCACGGGTGACGACCGCCCGGTATCGCGGTTCGTCCCGCAGCAGCTCACGGTGGGTACCGACGGCCACCACGGTGCCGCCGTGGACCAGCGCCACCCGGTCGGCCAGGTCGAGCAGCAGCGGCGACGAGGCGAACGCCACCGTCGTACGGTCCTTGCGCAGGGCCTTGATGCCCTCGGCGACCCGTGCCTCCGTGTGCGAGTCGACGGCGGACGTCGGCTCGTCGAGCACCAGAGCCTCCGGATCCGTCACCAGGGACCGGGCCAGCGCGAGCCGCTGGCGCTGACCGCCGGACAGCGACCGGCCGCGTTCGGTGATCCGGGTGTTCATGGGGTCGCCCTCGCTGTCGACGGATGCCTGGGCGAGCGCGTCCAGGACGTCGCCGCACTGCGCGGCCGCCAGCGCGTCCGCGGCGGCGACCCGGCCGGACGACGGCACGTCGAGCAGTTCGCGCAGCGTGCCGGAGAGGAGCACCGGGTCCTTGTCCTGGACCAGGACCGCGGTCCGTGCGGCGGCCAGCTCCAACTCGTCCAGGGGCACACCCCCGAGCAGGACCGACGGCACGACGGTGCCCGGGGCGTCCCCGGCCTCGTCCTCCCGCGCCACGGCCGGCTGGGCATGGCCGCCGAGCCGGTCCGCGAGCCGACCCGCCTCGTCCGGATCGCCGCAGACCACCGCGGTGAACAGGCCCTCCGGAGCCAGCAGGCCGGTGACCGGGTCGTACAGGTCACCGGTCGGGGCGGCGTCGACAGTGGACGGCCGTGCCACCCGGCTCAGCGAGAGGACGCGGACCGCGCGCTGCGCGGACGGCCGCGAGAAGGAGTACGCCATGGCGATCTCCTCGAAGTTCCGCAGCGGGAGCAGCATCAGCGTCACCGCGCTGTACACCGTCACGAGCTGACCGACGTCGATCTTCCCGTCCCGGGCCTGCGTCGCCCCGTACGTGACCAGCGAGATCAGCAGCACGCCCGGCAGGAACACCTGGACCGCCGAGATCAGCGACCACATCCGCGCACTGCGCACCGCCGCCTTGCGGACCTCCTGCGAGGCGCGCCGGTAGCGGCCGAGGAACAGCTCCTCGCCGCCGATGCCGCGCAGCACGCGCAGCCCGGCCACCGTGTCGGATGCCAGCTCGGTGGCCTTGCCCGCCTTCTCGCGCTGGACGTCGGCGCGACGGGTGGCCCGGGGGAGCAACGGCAGCACGGCCAGGGCGAGTACCGGCATGGCGACCGCCACGAGCAGGCCGAGCGAGGGCAGATAGAGGACGAGCCCGGCACAGACGATGACGAGGGTCGCGGCGGCGGCGGCGAAGCGGGAGAGTGCCTCGACGAACCAGCCGATCTTCTCCACGTCGCCGGTGGACACCGCGACGACCTCGCCCGCGGCGACCCGGCGGGTCAGCGCCGAGCCGAGCTCCGCGGTCTTGCGGGCCAGCAGTTGCTGGACCCGGGCGGCAGCGGTGATCCAGTTGGTGACGGCCGTCCGGTGAAGCATGGTGTCGCCCACCGCGATCAGCACGCCGAGCACCGCGAGCATGCCCCCGGCCAGCGCCAGCCGTCCGCCGGACCGGTCGACGACCGACTGGACGGCGAAGCCCACGGCGAGCGGCAGCCCCGCGATGGAGCACTGCTGCAGCAGGCCCCATGACAGGGACTTGAGCTGTCCGCGGATCTGGTTGCGGCCGAGCCAGAGCAGGAAGCGGGGGCCCGACCGGACGTCGGGATCGCCGGGATCCGAGTACGGAAGATCGCGAATTTGCATGACGTCCCAAAAGATCGGAAATGAGCTGAGATCCGCGAGGGATCTCCAGAAACACGTGGGGATGCGTGTGGGGGGACCAAACCGTCCAAGCCTCGCTCCCCGCAGGGGCCGAGGCAAACCCTTTTACGCGCGGAGCCCCGTGGGAGCCCGTCTGTGCCGGGCCGGTGCACGGAGTAAAGATTGGGCACGCATTCGCCGTCCGCCGCAGGCGAGGAAGGCCCCGGACGCCCGGTGGTGCGAGCATGGACGGATGCGTAGAGCCGGTGCGGTACGAGTGGTGGCCTCGGCGGCCGCCTGCGGTGTCCTGTTCACGACCCTGACGTCGTGCGGTGACGGGCAGGACCCGAAGAAGTCGGACACGCGGTCGGCCGGTGCGCAGAAGGACAAGGACGAGGCGCGGACCACCGGCCTGAAGCGCATCCCGGACGTGGGCGACCGGCTGCGGTCACAGATCCCGGCCGGCTCCCGCCAGGTCGTCGCCGTGTACGGCGCGGGCAAGAACTCCCCGGACTCCACGGTCGTGCTGTACACCCGGACCGGATCCACCTGGGACAAGAACGCCGTCTGGAAGGCCCACAACGGCCACAAGGGCTGGACAGCCGACCACCACGAGGACGACAAGCGCTCCCCGGTCGGCGTCTTCACTCTCACCGACGCGGGCGGCGCACTGCCCGACCCGGGCTCCCTGCTCCCGTACAGCGAGTCGGCCGCCATCCAGGCCCCCCGGTACTGGGCCAAGCCCTACTGGCACGACTTCGACTACGTCATCGCCATCGACTACAACCGCGTCAAGGGCACTGCCCCCAACGATCCGACGCGCCCGGAAGGCCAGTCGAAGGGCGGCAGCATCTGGCTCCACATGGACCACGGAAGCGGCACATCGGCCTGTGTGAGCCTGCCGAAGGCCGCCATGGTGAAGCTGCTCCGCACCCTGGACCCGAAGCAGAACCCGGTCGTGGTGATGGGCGACCGCGCCGCCCTCAAGGCCTGAGCGGCCTGCCCGTACCCGGGGACTGTCCCGCGATTCCTGGCGCGCGCACGACCCCGGCTACGGCACGGGGGACCCCACCCGTAGTCGGAACGCCCGAATACATCCAGCGCTCGGGCGTCCCTCCGCCTCACGGTGCACCGCATCCCCCACCGCGCGTCGATCCGCCAGGAGCTGCGGGACAGCCCTTAGGCGGGACCGGGACGGGTCGCCCGCTCCAGCTCCATGAGTGCCGAGTGGTACGAACGCCCCGTCGCCCGGTCCATCCCGATCTCGCACATGCGGTTCGCGCACAGATACGTGTCGTACTCCCGGGTGTTCACCTCGGCGGCCTCCTTCGCCGTGGCCGAGGCCGTCAGCTCCTTGTGCAGCATGCCGCGGTCGCCGGCGAAGCCGCAGCACGCGGCGTCGTCCGGGATCACGACCTCCTGCGCGCAGGCCTCCGCGACCGTGCGCAAGTGGCCGACATCGTCGAGATGTTCCATCGAGCACGTCGGGTGCAGAACCGCGGAACCGGTCCTCCTCAGCACCGTCAGATCCGGCAGGAGCTCGTCCGCCGCCCAGACCAGCGAGTCGACGACGGTCAGCTCGCGGTGCAACTCCCGGTTGTCCTCCGTCAGATAAGGCACCACCTCGTGGGCGATGCCCAGCGTGCACGATGAGGCGTCGACGACCAGGGGCAGCTTCCCCCCGGCGGTCCAGCCCCAGGCGGCCTCGACGATCCGGTTGGCCATCACGGCGTTTCCGGCGTCGTACCCCTTGGAGTGCCAGATCGTCGCGCAGCAGGTCCCCGCGACATCCTCCGGAATCCAGACGGGTTTGCCGGCACGGGCCGAGACGAGGACCACGGCCTGCGGGAGCGACGGGCCGGGATGCCCCTCCGGGCCGCCGAAGATGCGGTTGACGCAGGCCGGGTAGTAGACCGCGCTCGCTCCCACCCTGGAAGTGCGGGGCAGCTTCCGGGCGGCCGCGCCGGGGATCTCCGGCAGCCACTCGGGCACCAGGTCGGGTCGTACGGCCTTGCGGACGAGACCGGTGACCCCTTCGAGGAGTTGGTCGTCGATCCGGTCGGCCGCTGCGACCGCCAGCCGGGCTGCCGCCTCGACGGCGCGGAAGCCCTTCGCGGTGAGCGCGGCGACCCGCTCCTCGCGCGGGGAGTGCCGGAGGTGGCGGAAGTCCTTCATCATGGCGCCCGTGTCGATGCCGACGGGGCAGGCGAGCTTGCACGTGGAGTCGCCCGCGCAGGTGTCGACGGCGTCGTAGCCGTACGCATCGAGCAGCCCGGCCTCCACCGGTGAACCGTCCGGCTGCCGCATCATCTCCCGGCGCAGCACGATGCGCTGGCGCGGTGTGGTGGTCAGGTCGTGGCTGGGGCAGGTGGGTTCGCAGAAACCGCACTCGATGCAGGGGTCGGCGACGGCTTCCACCTGGGGAATGGTCTTCAGCCCGCGCAGATGGGCCTTCGGGTCGCGGTCCAGGACGATCCGGGGCGCCAGCACCCCGTCGGGGTCGATGACCTGCTTCGTACGCCACATCAGTTCGGTTGCCCGAGGACCCCACTCCAGCTCCAGGAAGGGGGCGATGTTGCGGCCGGTGGCGTGCTCGGCCTTGAGCGATCCGTCGAACCGCTCCACGGTGAGCCGGCAGAAGTCCGCCATGAACGCGGCGTACCGGTCGACGTCGGACTGCTTCGCCGCGTCGAAGGCCAGCAGGAAGTGCAGATTGCCATGGGCCGCGTGACCCGCGACGGCGGCATCGAAACCGTGCTCGGCCTGGAGCCCCAGCAGTGCCTCGCAGGCGTCGGCCAGCCGGGAGGGCGGGACCGCGAAGTCCTCCGTGATCAGCGTCGTACCGGACGGCCGGGAGCCGCCGACCGCGGTGACGAAGGCCTTGCGGGCCTTCCAGTAGCCGGAGATGGTCCGGGCGTCCCGGGTGAACTCATTGGTCACCGAGGTGACGGGCCGGACCAGCTCCAGCTGCCGCACGACGCCTGCCGCCGCCTCCTCGAACGCCTCCTGGCCCGGCTCGTCCGGGGCGCGGAACTCCACCAGCAGTGCCGCGGTCTCCTTCGGCAGACCTGCCCAGTCGGCCGGCACCCCCTTGACGCTGACCGAGGCGCGCAGGGTGTTGCCGTCCATCAGCTCCACGGCGATGGCGCCCGCTTCGTTGAACAGCGGGACGGCTGCGGCGGCCGCCGTCAGCGAGGGGAAGAAGAGCAGTGCGGTGGAGATCCGGCGGTCCAGCGGCAGCGTGTCGAAGACGACCTCGGAGATGAAGCCGAAAGTCCCCTCCGAGCCGACCATGAGACCGCGCAGGATCTCCACCGGCGTCGCACCGTCCAGGAAGGCGTCGAGCCGGTAGCCGTTGGTGTTCTTGATCTCGTACTTGGCCCGGATCCGGGCGGTGAGCGCGGCATCCGCCTCGATCTCCGCCTTCAGGGCGAGCAGCCCCGCGCAGAGCCGCGGCTCCGCGAGCGCCAGGTCCTCGTCCGCCGCGGGGTCGCCGGTGTCCACCACCGTGCCGCTGGGCAGCACGAAGGTGAGGGAGGAGACGGTCCGGTAGGAATTGCGGGTCGTGCCGGCGGTCATCCCGGAGGCGTTGTTGGCGACGACCCCGCCGATCGTGCAGGCGATCGCGCTCGCCGGGTCCGGCCCCAGCAGCCGTCCGTGCCGGGCGAGGGTGGCATTGGCCCGCATGACCGTCGTCCCCGGGCGGATGCGGGCCCGCGCGCCGTCGTCCAGGACCTCGATGCCCGCCCAGTGATGGCGTACGTCGACGAGGATGTCCTCGCCCTGCGCCTGGCCGTTCAGACTGGTGCCCGCGGCCCGGAAGACCACGTTGCGGCCCTTGCCGTGGGCGTACGAAAGGATCGCGGAGATGTCGTCGATGTCCTCCGGAACGAGGACGACCTGCGGAACGAACCGGTACGGACTGGCGTCGGAGGCGTACCGCACCAGGTCGGAGATCTTCCAGAGCACCTTCCGCGGGCCCAGCAGAGCGGTCAGCTCGCCCCGCAACGGCTCGGGAGTGCCCGGCGCCCGGCCGTCGGCGACCCGGTCGTGGGAGGGGGCCCGCACCGTGCCGGGGCGCAGGGATTCCGGGTTCGGTTCCAGCAGCGGCATATCGAGATCCCATCGGCGGCTCGGCTCGGTGCTCGGCACCCGGTCAGCAGCGGCGGCGCTCCGGCATTCCGTCGACCAGAGCGGTCATCAGCCCGCCGAGCACCTCGCGCTGATCGGCGGTCAATGGAGCCAGGATCTCCTCTGCGGCCGCCCGGCGCGCGTTGCGCAGCGACCGGAGTGTGGCGATGCCCTCCTCCGTGATCTCGATCCGGACCACCCGGCGGCTGTCCGGATCGGGGATCCGCCGCACCCTGCCGCTGGCCTCCAGCCCGTCGACCAGCGTGGTCACGGCTCGGGGGACGACATCGAGACGCTGCGCGAGATCCGCCATCCGAGGGGGACCGTCGCAGTGCGCGACGGTGCGCAGCAGCCGGAACTGTGCGGGGGTGATGCCGATCGGCTCCAGCTGACGGCTCTGAATGCGCTGAAGTCTGCGCGTCAGCCGCAGCAGCTGTTCGGCGAGCACGCCGTCGGGGTCGGGGGAATCCATACCGGGAACAATATCAGGACCTTGTTCATTGTGAGCATAGGTAACAATGAGCTATGCTCTCATCTGTTCGACTGCCAGGAGCCGCGATGTCCGAGCTCCGGGCCCGCAGAGTGGCCACCCGGCCGTCCTGCCCACGTCGTGGACGCGCATGCCGTCACAGGCGCCCGCGCCCCTTCCCCCGTTGCCGCGCGCCTGACGAAGGAGCCCATGAAACCCGAAGAACCCACGTGGACACCCCCGTCCCGGGACGCCGCTCAGCCGCCCGCCGAGCTGCGCCGCATCCTCCGCCTGTTCCACCCTTACCGCGGCCGCCTCGCGGTGGTCGGGCTGCTCGTCGGCGCCTCGTCCCTGGTGTCGGTCGCCTCCCCGTTCCTGCTGCGCGAGATCCTGGACACCGCCATCCCGCAGGGGCGGACCGGGCTGCTCTCGCTGCTCGCCCTCGGCATGATCCTCACCGCGGTCATGAACAGCGTCTTCGGCGTGCTGCAGACCCTCATCTCCACCACCGTCGGCCAGCGGGTCATGCACGACCTGCGCACCGCGGTGTACACACAGCTCCAGCGGATGCCGCTCGCCTTCTTCACCAGGACGCGCACGGGCGAGGTCCAGTCCCGGATCGCCAACGACATCGGAGGCATGCAGGCCACCGTCACCTCGACGGCGACCTCGCTGGTCTCCAACCTCACCGCGGTCATCGCCACGGTCGTCGCCATGCTGGCGCTCGACTGGCGGCTGACCGTCGTCTCGTTGCTCCTGCTGCCGGTCTTCGTCTGGATCAGCCGCAGGGTGGGCCGCGAGCGGAAGAAGATCACCACTCAGCGCCAGAAGCAGATGGCGGCCATGGCGGCCACCGTCACCGAGTCGCTCTCCGTCAGCGGCATCCTGCTCGGCCGCACCATGGGACGCTCGGACTCGCTCACCAAGGGCTTCGCCGAGGAGTCCGAGCGGCTGGTCGACCTCGAAGTGCGCTCCAGCATGGCCGGACGCTGGCGGATGTCGACCATCGGCATCGTGATGGCCGCCATGCCGGCCGTCATCTACTGGGCCGCGGGCATCGCCCTCCAGCCCGGTGGCCCGGACGTCTCGATCGGCACACTGGTGGCCTTCGTCTCGCTCCAGCAGGGCCTCTTCCGGCCCGCCGTGAGCCTGCTCTCCACCGGGGTGCAGATGCAGACGTCCCTCGCGCTCTTCCAGCGGATCTTCGAATACCTCGACCTCACGGTGGACATCACCGAGCCGGAGAAGCCGGTACGCCTGGAGAAGATCCGCGGCGAGATCCGCTTCGAGAACGTCGACTTCAGTTACGACGAGAAGAGCGGCCCGACCCTCAGCGGCGTCGACGTGACGGTGCCCGCCGGTGCCAGCCTTGCCGTCGTCGGCCCCACCGGTTCAGGCAAGTCCACCCTCAGCTATCTGGTGCCGAGGCTGTACGACGTCACGGGCGGCCGGGTCACCCTCGACGGGGTGGACGTGCGCCAGCTCGACTTCGACACCCTCGCCAGGGCGGTCGGCGTGGTCTCCCAGGAGACGTACCTCTTCCACGCCTCGGTCGCCGAGAACCTGCGCTTCGCCAAGCCGGAGGCGACCGACGAGGAGATCGAGGCGGCCGCCCGGGCCGCGCAGATCCACGACCACATCGCCTCGCTGCCCGACGGTTACGACACCCTCGTCGGTGAACGCGGCTACCGCTTCTCGGGAGGCGAGAAGCAGCGGCTGGCCATCGCCCGCACGATCCTGCGGGACCCGCCGGTGCTGATCCTCGACGAGGCGACGAGCGCCCTCGACACCCGCACCGAATTCGCCGTGCAGGAGGCGATCGACGCGCTCTCCGCCGGGCGCACCACGATCACCATCGCCCACCGGCTCTCCACCGTGCGCGATGCCGACCAGATCGTCGTCCTGGACGGCGGCCGCACCGCGGAGCGCGGCAGCCACGAGGAACTGCTCCAGCAGGACGGGCGGTACGCGGCACTGGTCCGCAGGGACGACACGCGACTCGCCCCCGTGGCGGGCTGACCGGCACCGCGCAGCGGCAGCCCCGTGGTGCCGGGCCGGGCGGCGATACGGCATGATCCCCGCCCGCCGGGCCGGGCGGCGATACGGCATGATCCCCGCCCATGAGAGCTCTCCTCGGGGTCGAACTCCCCGGATACCGGCCCGTCGCGGACGACACCTGGGTGAACGACCGCGACGACGTGCTGTCGCTGCACTTCTTGGCCCTGCCTCCCGACCTGCCGGCCGGACTCGACGACGGCCCGGCCCTGCGCAACGTGCTCACCCACCGCACCGCGCGGGCGGGCGGCGGACTCATCGAGGCGTCGGTGAAGAAGGTGGGGGAGCTGCCGGCCCTGCGCCAGATACTCAAACTGCCGCTGCCGGACCGGCCGAGCGGCCAGGCGTTCATCGGCAGCTTCACGGTGCCGCGTGCCGGGTGCAGCACCGTGGTGAAGATCCAGGCGCTGGAGCAGGGCATGACGGGGATGCGGGAAGCCGTCGTCCTCGCCAAGGTCGGGCCGCAGGACTACTTCCGGCCCCACCCTTACGCCCCGGACGTCCAGGGCGGCCTGCCGTTCCACGCCGCCGACCATGCGCAGTGGGACGCGGAGTTCCCCGACCACCCGCTGACCAGGGTCCGGCGCGCCCTCGACACCCTGGCGCAGGCTGTTTCGGTGGCCCCGGACTTCGCGGTGCTGCCGCCCTTCGTGGGCCCCGCGGCGCACGGCTGACGGGACACGGCGCGCACGCGACGGCGCCGCCGCCCCCGTGGGACGGGGAGCGACGGCGCCGGGCGGAGCAATGGTCAGATGAGCCAACCCACGAAGTGGACGACGCCGGCCAGCAGGTTGGTGATCAGGTTCATCGGGTGTTTCTCCTTGTGCATGGTGAATCTCTGGGACAGCACAGTCGCGGTCTGCAGCCCGTCGCTTGCGCCCTGTAATCATCAACCGCCGCCCGGCAGTTGAGCAATGAATACCGATACGATCACGCGTTCCAGCGAACACCCGATCCCCTGTTCGTTTGTTCGTGTCGTGTGTGCGGGCCGCGTGTCGTCGCGGACGGGGTGCCGGAAGGCGCGATCGGCGCGGGATAGCGTGCCCGCATGGTGAACGAGCCCCCGGACGTACCTCCCGGCCGCAGGCCCGGCCGCAGCATCCGCCCGACCAAGCGCGGCCGCCTCGTACTGCTCGTCGGCGCCGTCCTCGTCCTCGTGGTGGCAGCCGCCGTCCTTGTCCCCCTGCTGACCAGGGAGCCGAAGACCGAGCAGGTCCGCACCCTGGTGATTCCGGAGGGATGGCGGGCTTCGCAGGTGTACGCGGCCGCCGACAAGGTCCTCGGTGAGCCCGCCGGAACCACGGAGAAGGCGGTCACGACGGCGGACCTGCCGCTTCCGGCCGAGGCGAAGGGCAACCCCGAGGGCTACCTTTTCCCGGCGACGTACCCGATCACCTCCGGCACGACCCCGAAGAGCCTGCTGCGCTACATGGTCGACACCGCGCTGAGCCGGTTCGGCGCGGACCACATCACGGCCGGAGCGGAGCGCAACAACGTCACGGTCTACCAGACGGTGATCATCGCCAGCATCGTCCAGGCCGAGGCGGACACCCGGTCGGACATGGGCAAGGTGGCCCGGGTCGTCCACAACCGGCTCGATCGCGGCATGCCGCTCCAGATGGACTCCACGCTCAACTACGCGCTGAACCGCAGCACGCTGGACACCACCACGGGCGACACGAAGATCGACAGCCCGTACAACAGCTATGAACGCAAGGGCCTGCCGCCCACACCCATCGGCAATCCCGGAGAGCAGGCGATGGTGGCGGCGATCAGCCCCACCCCCGGCTCCTGGCTGTACTTCGTCACGGTCGCGCCCGGCGACACCCGCTTCACCGACGACTACGCGGAACAGCAGCGCAACGTGGCCGAGTTCAACCGCAACCGGCGCACCGCGGGCACCGGCTGAGCAGCACGCCGGCACACTTACGCGGACACGGAGACCGATCCGTCGGTAACCGGCTCGGCCCGCTCCAGCAGCCGCCCGATCGCGCGCACGGCGGCGCGCCCGGCCCGGTTGGCGCCGATGGTGCTTGCGGACGGCCCGTACCCGACGAGATGGACACGCTCGTCACGCACGGCCTGCGTCCCCAAGACCCGGATCCCGCCACCGGGCTCACGAAGCCTCAGCGGGGCGAGATGGTCGACGGCGGCCCGGAAGCCTGTCGCCCACAGGATGACATCGGCCTCGACGGTGCGACCGTCGTCCCAGGCCACGCCGGTCGGCGTGATCCGGTCGAACATGGGCAGTCGGTCGAGCACCCCCGACTCGCGGGCGCGCCGGACGGCGTCGGTGACCGGCAGCCCGGTGACACTCACGACGCTCTGCGGCGGCAGCCCGAGCCGCACCCGTTCCTCCACCATGGCGACGGCGGCCCGGCCCTCGTCCGCACCGAACGGACCTTCCCGGAACACGGGTGGCCTGCGCGTCACCCAGTACGTGTCCGCCGCCACGTCCGCGATCTCCATCAGATGCTGGGTCCCGGAGGCGCCACCGCCCACCACGATCACCCGCTGCCCCGCGAACTCGGCCGGCCCTGGATAGTTGGCCGTGTGCCGCTGCCGCCCGCGGAAGGTGTCCTGGCCCGGGTAGCGCGGCCAGAACGGCCGGTCCCAGGTCCCCGTGGCATTGATCAGAGCGCGTGTCGCATACGTACCCTCGGACGTCTCGACGAGCAGCCGCCCGCCATCACCCTCGCGCACCGCGCTCACCTCGACGGGCCGGTGCACCCTCAGGTCGAAGGTGCGCTCGTACGTATCGAAGTACGCCCCGATCACTTCGGACGAGGGCCGGCTGTCGTCGGCACCCGTCAGCTCCATGCCGGGCAGCGCGTGCATTCCGTGCACCTTGCCGTACGTCAGGGAGGGCCAACGGAACTGCCAGGCGCCGCCGGCGTGCGGGGCGTGGTCGAGAACCACGAAATCGCGGTCCGGTTCCAGGCCGCTACGACGCAGATGGTAGGCGCCGGACAGGCCCGCCTGTCCGGCACCGATCACCACGACATCCACTGAGTGCACCCCGGCATTGTTCACGCTTCTACCAACCGTGCCGGGGTCGTGGATCTTCCCGGACTGCCCGGAAACTCGCCGGCCGAGGAGCACCACTCCAGAAGGAACCCGTCCGCCGCGGGCCCCGCCTCCGGGGCGGTCGGAGGGCCCCGCCTCCGAGACGGTCAGCGCCCCCGCCCCCGAGGTGGTCAGCGCCCTCCGGCGAACAGCAGCGGGGCCCCGCCCGGCGCGGAGGCCGGCCGGCCGTTCACCGCAGGCACCCCCAGCAGCGGGGACGCCGGGACCGTCGACAGCAGCCCCCGGGCCGCCAGCTCCGGAGTGACTCCCTCACCGAACCAGTACGCCTCCTCCAGATGCGGGTACCCGGACAGCACGAAATGCTCCACACCCAGCGAGTGGTACTCCTCGATCCGGTCAGCGACCTCGGCGTGGCTGCCGACCAGTGCCGTCCCGGCGCCACCGCGCACCAGACCGACCCCGGCCCACAGATTCGGCGCGATCTCCAGCTTGTCGCGCGTACCACCGTGCAGCGCCAGCATCCGCTGCTGCCCCACCGACTCGCTGCGCCCCAGCGCCTGCTGGGCGGCCGCGATCGTGTCGGCGTCCAGGTCACCGAGCAGCCGGTCGGCCGTCGCCCATGCCTCCTTCGACGAGTCGCGCGAGATGGTGTGCAGCCGGATCCCGAACCGGACCGTGCGCCCCTGCTCCTCGGCCAGCCCTCGGATCCAGTCGATCTTCTTCTTCACATCGGCGGGCCGCTCGCCCCACGTCAGATAGACGTCCGCGTGCGCGGCCGCGACGGGCCCGGCCGCATCCGACGAACCGCCGAAGAAGATGTCGGGCAGCGGGTCCGGCGGCAGCGCCGTCAGCCCGCCCTCCACCTGGTAATGCTCACCGTCGAAGTCGAACGGCCGCCCGCTCCAGGCCCCGCGTACCACCGAAAGGAACTCCGCGGTCCTGGCATAGCGCCGGTCGTGGTCCAGGTGGTCCCCGAACCTGCGCTGCTCCGTCGAGTCACCGCCCGTCACCACGTTCAGCAGCAGCCGCCCCCGGGTGATCCGCTGATAGGTCGCGGCCATCTGCGCCGCGAGCACCGGGGAGATCACCCCGGGCCGGAACGCCACCAGGAACTTCAGCCGCTCGGTGTGCTGGGACAGGGCCACGGTCGTCAGCCAGGCGTCCTCGCACCAGGTGCCGGTCGGCGTCAGAACCGCTTCGAACCCCAGCTGCTCCGCAGCCTTCGCGATCTGAGCCAGGTACTCGATGTCCGGTGCGCGGACCCCGCTGACCGGGGTGATCCGCTCCCGCTTGATCCCGCCGTCGGTGTAGGCGTGCCGGTCGACGAGCGTGCGCCCGTCGCCGCCCGTGGGGAGGAACCAGTGCAGGTGGACGTTCATGAGGAGGCCTTTCCGTACGAGCGGGGAGAGCGGGTTCGTAGATCGTTGGAGGGCTCGGCCCCGGGCGAGGGCGGGGGACCGGTATCCGTTCCGAGTTCGTCGAGCAGCCTCGTACGCAGCGCGGCGAACCCGGGTGTGCCGGGGCGGCGCGGGCGGTCCGAGGCGAGCGGAGTCCCGTACGCGATCACCCCGTCGCGCAGCACGAGCGCACGGTCGGCGAGCAGCAGCGCCTCGTCGACATCGTGCGTGACGAGCAGGACCGCGCAGCCACGGCGCCGCCGGAGCTCTGTCACCAGCCGTTGCGCCACGGTTCCGGCCAGGGCATCGAGTGCTCCGGACGGCTCGTCGAGCAGCAGCAGAGCGGGCTCGCCGGCCAGCACCTGCGCGAGCGAGACGCGCGGTGCCTCGTCGCCGGAGAACATCCCGGGCCGGACGCGGGAGCACCGGGCGGGCCCTGTCTCGGCCAAGGCCCCCTCCATCAGGGCGCGTTCGGACATACCGGGCCGCCCGGGCAGCACACTGCGCCAGGCTCTCGACCACCACGTCGGCCGACGTGGACGAAGGACGAGCGCCCGGCGTTTCGGCACCAGGACGGTCCCGCGGATCTCCCGGTCGAGACCGGCGAGCACCCGCAACAACGTCGACTTCCCGCTGCCGCTGCGACCGAGAACCGCGGTGAACTCGCCTGCGCGCAGGGTGAGATCGAGTCCATCGATGACGGCCCGTCCGTCGAACGAACGGATCAGCCCCTCAACCCGTACGGCATCCGCCGGTGGACAGGCCGGGGCGGGGGAGAGGGTGCTCGCAGGTCCGTGCGGGTGGCTCGCCATGGCAGCAGCCTTTCGGGGATACGGGCGACGGCGTCGGGTGGCGAGGCCCCGTGCGGCGTACCCGGCCGCAAGCCCGGCACCAGGGCACGCGGCAGCCCGGCCGGGCGAAGAGCCGTGACGGAACCACGGAAGGAGACCGAAGGGACGGAACGCCCGGGGGCCGGGACGGCGGAACATGTACGCCGTCAGGAGCAACGGGCGGACAGGACGCCGCGCCGGGTGTTTCCGGTCACCGGCGGGTCGTGCGCCGAGAGAACGTCAGCAGCCGCGACAACACGCGGCGGAGGTCACCCGGAGCAGGTCGATGTGACCGCGCGAAGTGAGCATGACTGACCGGAACATGGCGCCGAACGTAGCCGCCGGCAGAGGGGCGGTCAACGGTGTCTCGGCACGTGGACGAGCAATCCCGCGTAGCGGGCGGGGTAATTGAGCCCGTGCTCTCCGCCGTCACCACCGGCGTCGTGCGCATCACCACCGGCACGACGGAGACCGTCACCGACCTGACGTCCGACTGCGAGCAGTTCCTCACCCGGACTGCCGCGGGCCCGGACGGCCTGCTCGACATCTTCATCATCTTCGTCCCGCACCCGAACGCGGGCAACGCCGCGCCCGAGAGCGGCGCGGGCAGCGACGACGACCTCCTGTCCGACCTTGATGATCCCGCCCTGGGCGCTGCGGGCGGGTCGCTCGGATCCTTCGGCGGCGGCCTCGGAGGATCGGATCGCCTCTTGGCCGAGGGCGGGCGACTGCCGCTCAGCCGGCTTGCTCTCGGTCACGAGCGACACGGCGTCGGCTTCGAGCCGGGAGATCCGGTTCGGGCCCCGCCCCGGCATCGAGGACGAGCTCTGAACGGCCATGAACTGGGGACTTGCAGCCACACCGCCGTGGGAGCGTCGCTGACCGGTCCCACGGCCGTCGAGTCGGCTCCGCGCCCTCTGTCCACCGGCAGCTTCGGGCTGACACCGACGGTTCGAGCCGTCGAGGTGGGACCGGCTTCCGGTGCGGCCGCCCTACCAGCGGCGGCGCGGCTGCACCGGGTGGAGCTTGGCGACGAGCGCCGAGAGGAAGATCGGGAGCTTGTCGACCATGGCTTTGGGGACCGTGGTGGTCTGGACGGTATCTCTCCTCACGTCCTGGACGACGAGGGTGTGGGTGCCGTTCTCCTCGATGAGTTCGGCGGCAAAAAGCAAAGTCCGGGTGGAGGTTTCCATCAGAGCTCCTGGGGGTGCGTGTCGTTGAGCCAGGCGGTCCATGCCTTGGTGGTCTGCTCCTCGTCGGTCTCCTCGGTGAACAGGTGGTGGCCGAGCCGGACCGGCACGTTCCAGCTGCTGCCGTTGAAGAACCGGTACAGGGCGTCCGGGCCTCGCAGGCCGACGAAATCGGTGCTGAGCCAGTCGACGACCACCTCCACGGGGTCGTGCTCCGGGCCGGGGGCCAGGAGCATGACCCGGTCGCCGACGGCCGCGTGGTCGGCGAGGCCGAGGCGTCGGCGCAGGGCGGCGAAGTCGGCCGGGTCGGCGGTGGGTTCGGGGCGCTGGGACCCGATGTAGACGGCGGGCCGGCCGGCGAAGTGCCGGAGGTACTCGGCGAGGGCGTGCTGGTGGAAGTCGACGTACTTCTCGGCCACGTCCGTCTTGGCGTCCCACTGCCAGGCGTCGTCGACGACACCCGTGTGCACCCAGTGGATTCCCATCCGCAGGCGGCTCGTGCCGCCGTCGACCGGCTCGACGCGGTAGCTGAGCGTGTTGGAGAACCCGCCGTCCTGGGTTGCCCGGACCGCGAAGTGGTGCGGCGGCTCCCACGCCACGACGGTGGCGTCTCCCCGGGTGACCTTTCCGCCGACGCGCGGCTCGATCTCCATCGGATAGAGCCAGCCGAGATTGCCGGGGCCGGTGGCGACGGCGTTCCAGACCTGGTCGGGCGGGACGGACAGAACCTGCTCCCGGCAGACCTCGAATTCCTGGGCCATGGTCGGTACTCCTTCGTCGTTGAGGTGTCAGTAGGCGAGCGGGAGAGCGGTCAGCCGCCGCTGCAGCGGGTTGTCCCGCCAGTCCAGGGCCGACGCGTCGGCCAGCCGCAGCTCGGGGAGCCTGCGCACCAGCGTGCCGACGGCCACCTCCGCCTGGAGCTTGGCGAGTGGACCGCCGAGGCAGAAGTGCGGGCCGTGGCCGAAGCTCAGGTGCCGGTTGCCGGGGCGGGACAGGTCGAGCCGGTCGGGGTCCTCGAAGCGCTCGGGATCACGGTTGGTCGCGCCGAGGAACAGGTACACCAGGTCGCCTTCACTCAGCGTCCGTCCGCCGATCTCCAGGTCCTGCGCGACGACCCGGACGATCGCCTGGGTCACCGTGTCGTAGCGGGCCAGTTCATCGACGGCGCCGCGGATCAGGCCCGGGTCCGCGCGCAGCCGGGCCAGCTGGTCCGGGTGGCGCAGCAGGGCCAGCACGCCGTTGCCGATCAGGTGGGTGGTGGTCTCGTCGCCCGCGGTGATCAGGACGAAGCAGGTGGAGAGCAGTTCGGAGTCTGTGAGCCGGTCGTCCTGTGCCTGGGTGGCGACCAGGGCGCTGACCAGGTCGTCGCCCGGTTCACGCCTGCGCTGCCGGATGAGCCCGGACAGGTACTCCTCGTACTGGTCGATCGCCGCCTCGGACTTGTCGATGTCCTCGCTGAGCCGGCCGAAGCGGCGGAACCAGCTCTTGACCTGGGGTCGGTCCTCTTCCGGAATGCCGAAGAGCTCGCAGACCACGGACATCGGCAGGGGGGAGGCGACGGCCTCGATCAGGTCCATGGCCGGCCCGGCCGCGACCGCCTCGTCGATGAGCCGGTCGACGATCCGCTGGACGCCGTCACGCAGGGCCTCCACCCGCCGGGCGGTGAAGGCCCTGTTGGCCAGTTTGCGCAGCCGGGCGTGGTCCGGCGGGTCGGTGTTGGTCATCACCCGGCCGAGTCGCTCGGTGAGTCGGCTGAAGGCCTTGAGGTCGCCGCCCAGCGCGCTGTAGGCGCGGGTCATCCGGTCCCGGTCGTTGGACAGCCGCAGGTCACCCAGCGCTGCCTCGACATCGGCGTACCGGGTGAGGTACCAGATGCCCTGGGGGCTTCGATGGACCGGGTCCTCGCTCCGCATGCGGGCGTAGAACGGGTACGGGTCCCGCCGGGCCCGGGCGGTGAGCAGGGCCGCGGCGAGGTCGTCGGGCCGGGCGGGGCCCGCGGTTTCGCGGGCCCCGCCCAGTGTGTCGGTGGAGGTCACGTCGGCCGTGCTACCGCTGGGCGTTCATTGCGTCGGCGAGGCTCTTGGGCCGCATGTCGGTCCAGGACTGCTCGACGTGTTCCAGGCAGGCGGCGTGGGAGTCGGGGCCGTGGACGACGGTCCAGCCGGCCGGGACGTCGGCGAACTGCGGCCAGAGCGAGTGCTGGTTCTCGTCGTTGACGAGGACGAGGAAGGTGCCGTCCTGGTCGTCGAAGGGGTTGGTCATGGGTCAGTCCTCCTGAGGGGAACGGGTGGTGTCATCGGCGTCACCGGTGGCCTCGGCGATCCTGGCGGCCAGGATCGGCCCGATCTGGGCCAGCGACCCCGCTTGGGTCATCTGGTCGTGCCGGGTGGTGACTTCGTGGGATTCGATCCGGCCCCTGATGTACGGACGCCAGACCTCCGGACCGGCGCCGTCGTGGCTCCGGTCGATCGTGGAGTTGAACAGCAGCAGATCCCCGTCGTACCTGCCGGGGACGAAATCGACCGCGAGCTTCGCGTTGTTGATCATGATCTGGACGATCACCTCGACCTGCCGCTCGTTCAGACCGGCCAGCGCACTGCCCCGCCGGTTCAGAACCTCGGCGACCTCGGCGTAGGTGATCTCCTGGCCGTCCAGCTCGTCCGGGTCGACGTCCAGCACCCCGACGAGCACGTCCCGCACGGTGGGCACCGGCTCCTCCTCGAACCGCACGTCCCTCACCGGGTAGGCGTCGAGGATCGCCAGCAGTGCGGTCCGCTCCCCGCGGGCCTGCAGTTCGCAGGCCAGTGCGTGGGCGATCAGTCCGCCCGCGGACCAGCCGAGCAGCAGGTACGGGCCCTCCGGCTGGATCTTCTGCACGTGGTCGGCGTAGTCGGCCGCCATCTCCTCGTACGACGCAGGCAGCGGCTCGGGGCGGCCGAGGCCGCGCGCCTGGATCGCGTACACCGGGTGCTGCGGACCGAGGTGGTTCAGCAGCCCGCTGTAGGACCAGCTGATTCCACCGCCGGGGTGGACGCAGAACAACGGTGTATCCGTCCCGGTCGAGCGCAGCGGCAACAGCACGTCCAGCGCGTCGTCCTGACGGTTCATGCCCAGGCGTTCGGCGAGTCCGGCCACGGTCGGCGCCTCGAAGAGCAGGCGAAGCCCCAGCTCCAGGCCGAGGGTCTCGCGAACCCGGGAGGCCAGCCGGGCGGCCAGCAGTGAGTGCCCGCCCAGATCGAAGAAGCCGTCGTCGATGCTCACCTGCTCCCGGCCGAGGACCTCGGCGAACAGGCCGCACAGCAGTTGTTCCTGCGGCGTCCGGGGGCCGCGCCCGGCTTCCGACGCCCCGTAGTCGGGGGCGGGCAGGGCGGCCCGGTCGAGCTTGCCGTTGGCGGTCAGCGGCAGCGTGTCCACGGTGACGAACGCCGCCGGCACCATGTAGTCGGGCAGTTCGCGGCGCAGCCGGCCGGTCAGCTCGGCCGTCCCGGGCGCACCCTCGGACGTGGGCACCAGGTAGGCGACCAGCCGCTTGTCTCCCGGCCGGTCCTCCCGGGCGACCACGGCGGCCTGGGCGACGCCCGGGCATCCCGTCAGGACCGCCTCGATCTCCCCGGGCTCGATCCGCTGGCCGCGCAGCTTGACCTGGTGGTCGACGCGTCCGGCGAACTCCAGGGTGCCACCACCGCCCTCCGGCCGGGGGCGCCCGCCCGGGCGCCACCAGGCGAGGTCGCCGGTGCGGTACATCCGGCTTCCGGCCGGTCCGTACGGGTCGGCGGTGAAGCGCTCAGCCGTCAGGCCGGGGCGGCCGAAGTAGCCGCGGGCCACGCCCGTCCCCGCGAGGTACAGCTCACCGACCATGCCCGTCGGCACCGGCCGCAGCCGGTCGTCGAGCACGTAGGCGCGCATGTTCGCCATCGGCCCGCCGATCGGCACGGTCGCGGCGTTCTCGGGGAGGTCGCGCACAGGGTGACAGGTGGCCAGGGTGGTGGCCTCGGTGGGCCCGTAGCCGTTGACCACCTCGATGCCGGGGCAGGCCGCGAGCACCCGCGCGGCGGCGGCGGGGGAGACCACGTCGCCGCCGGTCCACACCTCGCGGACCCCGGCGAGCACGCCCGGTCGCTCCTCGGCGACCAGACGGAACAGCCCAGCGGTCAGCCACAGTCCGGTCACCCCGTGCGTGGCGATGGTGTGCTGCAGCAGGTCGAGGTCGAGCTGCTCGGGCGGTGCGACCACGACCCGGCCACCGTTGAGCAGCGGAACCCAGAGCTCGTAGGTCGAGAGGTCGAAGGCCGTAGGGGAGTGCATCAGCACCCGCTCGTGTCCGCCGCCACGCCATTCGGGCGTCAGCGCCAGGCCCGCCACGTCCCCGTGGGTCACGGCCACGCCCTTCGGCCGTCCGGTCGAGCCGGAGGTGTACATGATGTACGCCACCTGCCCCGGTTCGCAGGAGACGTCGACGTCGCACGGGTCGGCGGCCGCGGACCCGACGAGTGCGGTGAGCACCTCCGGGGTGAGCACCAGGGCGGCCCCGCTCTCCCGCATGATCAGGTCGATCCGGGAGGACGGGAAGCGGGAGTCCAGTGGTACATAGGCGCCACCCGCCTTGACGATCGCCAGGATCGCCACGACCAGCTCCGCGGAGCGGTCCATCATGACCGCGACCGGCGTCTCCGGCCGTACGCCCTGGCGGATCAGCGCCCTCGCCAGGCGGTCGGCCCGGACGTCGAGCTCCGCGTAGGTCAGCTCGGTGCCGCCCGCCACGACCGCGACCGCGTCCGGGCAGGACCGCACCTGACGGGCGAACAGCTCCGGCACCGAGGCCGACGGCAGCTCCGCGGCCGTGTCGTTGAAGCCGTACAGCAGCCGGTGGCGCTCGGCCTCGGACATGAGGTCGATCCGGCTGATCGGCCGGTCGGGGTCGGCGACCGCCGCGCGCAGCAGGCGGGCCCAGCGTTCGAACAGCTGCTTCACCGTGGACGCGTCGAACAGGTCGGTGGCGTACTCCACCGCGCCGACCAGACCGTCGGCACCTCCGTCCGGGCGGAACTGCTCGGCCAGGCTGAACGTGAGGTCGACCCTGGATGTCCCGGTCGGCGCCTCCAGGTGGCCCGTCGCCAGTCCTGGCAGGGCGAACTCGCCGAGCGGAGCGTTCTGCAGGGCCAGCATGATCTGGAACAGCGGGTGATGGGCCAGCGACCGCACCGGGTTGGCCACCTCGACCAGGTACTCGAAGGGCACGTCCTGGTGGTCGTAAGCGGTGAGCGCCTTCTGCCGTACCCGGCCGAGCAGTTCGCGGAAGCCGGGGTCCCCGCTGGTGTCGGTGCGCAGCACCAGCGTGTTGACGAAGAAGCCGACGAGCTCGTCCAGCGCCTGGTCGGTACGGCCGGCGATCGGGCTGCCGATCGGGATGTCCGTCCCGGCTCCGAGCCGGTTGAGGAGAGCGGCGAGACCGGCCTGGAGCACCATGAACATGCTGGCCCCGCGCTCGGCGGCCAGGTCCCGAAGCGCCTGGTGCAGCTCGGGGTCCAAGCGGACCACGACCCGGTCGCCCTGCTGGGAGGCCACCGGCGGCCGGGGACGGTCGGCAGGCAGCTGCACCTGCTGCGGAATACCCGTCAGCTCGTCCTTCCAGTAGGCAAGTTGCCGGGCGAACAGGCTGTCAGGATCGGCGGCGTCGCCGAGCAGGTCGCGTTGCCAGCGGGTGTAGTCGGCGTACTGCACCGGCAGGGGGGACCACTGTGGCTCCTCGCCCCGGCAGCGTGCCGCGTAGGCCTTCGTGAGGTCGCCGGAGAGTGGTCCCATCGACCAGCCGTCGGCGGCGATGTGGTGCACCACGACCAGCAGCACGTGCCGGTCGGGGGCGAGCGCGTACAGCTCGGCCCGGACCGGCGGCTCCGCGGCCAGGTCGAAGCCGCGGCGGGCGGTGTCCGCCAGGCGCGCGGCCAGCCCGCTCTCGTCGAGTTCGACCACCGGCAGCGCCGGGTTTGCCTGCGCGGGGCTCAGCACGACCTGGAACGGGACGCCGTCGGTCTCGCGGAAGACGGTCCGCAGGCTCTCGTGCCGGGTGATCACGTCCGCGAGCGCGGCGTGCAGGGACGACCGGTCGAGGCTGCCGGTCAGGCTCAGCGCGAGCGGCATGTTGTAGGTGGCGCTCGGTCCGTCCATCCGGTGCAGGAACCACAAGCGGCGCTGAGCGAAGGACAGTTCCAGGCGCTCCGGACGGGGACGGGCGGTCAGCGCGGGCCGCGCTGCTCCACAACCGTCCAGATGGGCCGCCAGCCCGGCCACGGTCGGGGTCTCGAACAGAGTCCGGACCTCCAGCTCGGCGCCGAGGGTCGCCCGGACCCTGGAGGCCAGGCGGGTCGCCAGCAGCGAGTGTCCGCCGAGGTCGAAGAAGCTGTCGTCGACCCCGACCTGTGCCAGTCCGAGCACCTCGGCGAAAAGCTCCGCGAGGACCTGCTCCTGCGGGGTGCGCGGTGCCCGTCCGGCAGCGGCAGCGCCGAGGTCGGGGGCGGGCAGAGCGCGGCGGTCGAGCTTGCCGCTGGCGGTCAGCGGCAGTGTCTCCATCGCGACGAACGCGGACGGAACCAGGTAGTCGGGCAGCCGCCCGCGCAGCCAGTCCCGGAGTTCGCCGAGGAGGGCGCCGGTGCCACGGCTGCCGGCCGGGCGGTTGGTCAGCGAGGACAGTGCCCGGCCGGCTGCCCCGGCCGGCCGGCACGGTTCGACCGTCGAGCCGTGGAGCGCCCGCGGACCGGCGAGGACGACGTCCACGGTGTCGGCCGCGGTGGCCGACCAGGTGACGCCCACGGTGCGGCCGAACTCCCTGCCGAGGGCGTGGAAGTCCTCCGGGTCGGGGAGCTCGCTTCCCTCCGGGGCGTGCAACCGCCCCAGCAGTTCCGCGAGCGGTCCGTCCTCGTCCTGCACCGCCCGGGCGAGGGCGGCTTCTCCCACCACACGGCGGTTCGGCACGCCGGTGATCCGCAGCACCTCGGCGGGCGGCTGGGCGAGCAGCTCGCGCAGCCCGGCCGTCCCGGTGATCTGCCGTCCCCAGGCCAGGTCGGCTGACGTGGTCGAGGCCCCGGGGGCGACGGGCGGCTTGTGCAGCGTCACGTCGTAGCGGTAGCGGGTCAGTTCGTTGTGGTGACGGCCGCGCTTGACCTCCACGGCCATCGCGCCGATGTCCGTGCCGTGTTCGCGCAGGACGGCGAAGAAGTCCGGGTCCACCAGGAGTTCCTTCTCCACCCTGAGGGCCTGCTCCACCGCGCGGCGCACGGCCGCGCGGTCGGCGCCGTCGCCGGCCCTGTACAGCTCGACAGCGGTGGCCAGCGGGCGCAGCAGCCGCAGGTTGCGGACGTCGCCGATGAAGAGCGCACCCCCGGGGGCGAGCAGCGCCATCAGTTTCCCGATCACGTCCGCGAGGTAGTCGGCGGACGGGAAGTACTGCACCACCGAGTTGATCACGATGGTGTCGAACTCACCGGCCGGCAGCCCGTCGGTATCGTGCGCCGGACGGGTCTGCAGCACCACGCGCCCGGCCAGCCGTTCCTCCTTCGCGACCTGGGCGGTCAGGGCGTCGATCGCGGTGGCGGAGAAGTCGGTCGCCCAGTAGGTCTCGCACCTGGGTGCGATCTGAGAGAGCAGCAGACCGGTGCCGACTCCGACCTCCAGCACCCGGCGCGGCTTCAGGGCCAGGATGCGGGTCACGGTCGCGTCCCGCCATTCCCGCATCTGCTCGACGGGGATCGAACCGCCGTCGTAACTACTCTTCCAGCCGACGAAGTTGTGGCCGAAGGCCGCTTGCTCGGGGGCGATGGGCAGGGCGTCGTAGACATCCTGCCACTCGCCCACGTGGTCCGCTTCCAGGCCGCTGTCCCGGGCCGAGTCCCGGCGCGGAACGACGTAGCCGACGAGCCGGTCGTCCTGGGCCGCGACGGCGGCCTGGGCGACGGCGGGGTGCTCGGCCAGGACGGCCTCGACCTCGCCGGGTTCGACGCGGAACCCGCGCACCTTCACCTGGTCGTCGGCGCGACCGACGTATTCCAGCTGGCCGTCGCCCAGCCGGCGCACCAGGTCGCCGGTGCGGTACATGCGTTCACCGGGCCCGAACGGGCAGGCGACGAACCTCCCCGCCGTCAGGGCCGGCCGGTGGAGGTATCCGCGTGCCAGGCCCGCGCCCGCGACGTACAGCTCGCCCGTCATGCCCGGCGGTACCGGCCGCAGGCGGTCGTCCAGCACGTACACACGGGCGTTGGCGATCGGTCGGCCGATGGGCGGTACGCCGGAGCCCGGGGACAGTGGGTCGCTCATGGTCGCGCACACGGTGGTCTCGGTCGGGCCGTACGCGTTGATCATCCGCCGTCCGGGGGCCCAGCGCTGCACCAGTTCCGGCGGGCACGCCTCTCCCGCCACCACCAGCGTCGACACCGTCACCGTGCCGTCCGGCACAGCGGCGAGGACGGACGGCGGCACCGTCACATGGGTGGCGCCGAGGGTCGGGTCGGTCAGGGCGGCGACCGGGTCGGCTGCGGTGGGCAGCATCAGGGTGGCGCCGCCCAGCAGGGCGGTGAAGATCTCCGACACCGAGGCGTCGAAGCTGGGCGATGCGAACTGGAGCACCCGGCTGCCGGGTTCGATCGCGAAGCGCTCGATCTGCCCTGCGACCAGGCTCGCGACACCCCTGTGACCGACCACGACGCCCTTGGGGCGGCCGGTGGAGCCCGAGGTGTAGATCACGTAGGCGGGGTGCCGGATGTCGTGTGTGATGTCCGGGTCGGTGTCCGGCCG
>NZ_JBEOVJ010000058.1:0-53122 GCF_040295435.1 Streptomyces sp. NPDC002809 | reverse complement strand
GCCGCGGCATCTACGCCTACCGGTCGATGTCCGGTACGTCGATGGCCACACCGCACGTCGCGGCCGGGGGCGCCCCACCTTCATGTCTGCCGTGTGCGGGGCCGGGCGGGTCAGGGGCCGTTGGTCCCGCCGTCGTTCTGGCCGCGGCCGTCGCCGTCGTTTCCGCCGATCAGGTCCGGCGAAATGCTGATGCCGGGGAACGGTGTGTCGTCGCCGGGCTTGTTGTCGCCCTCGCCCGGCTTGTTCTTGTCCTTGTTCTTGTCCTTGTCCTCCTTGGGCTTCGCCCGCGGTACGTCGACCGGGGTGAAGGCCGGGGTTTCGGAGGCGTTCAGGGAACCGGTCATCGCCGTCCGCCAGATCGGGCCGGGGAGACAGCCACCGCAGACGTCCTCGTAGTACTGGCCGCCGATGGTGATGTTGCTCATCGGGTCCTGCCGGGCGCCGTCGTTGCCGACCCAGACCGCTGTGGACAGGTTCGGCGTGTAGCCGACGAACCAGGCGTTCTTGCGCTCGTCGCTCGTACCGGTCTTGCCCGCGTTGTCACGGTCGCTGAGACCGGCGGCCTTTCCGGTGCCGTCCTCGACCACGCCCTTGAGCATCTGGTTGATGGTGTCGGCCGTGTGCTCGCTCATGGCAGTGCTGCACGTCGACTTCGGTACGGCGATCTGCTTTCCGTCCGGCTTGGTCACCGACAGGATGGCGACCGGGGTGCAGTAACTTCCGCGGTTGGCGAAGGTGGCGTACAACGCGGCCATCGCGAGCGGCGTCGACTCCTGGCCGCCGAGGGTGGTGGACGGGGCCTGCCGCAGCGGCTTGTTGTCGCCGCGGATGTAGCCGACCTTCTTGGCCATCGTGAGCGTCTCGCAGAGGCCGGCCTGCTCCTCGAGCTTCGCGAAGTAGGTGTTGACCGACTTGGCGAGCGCGCCGGTCATGTCGAAGGTGCCCTTCTCCGACTCGAGCTCGTTCTCCACCTCCCACGGGACGGTGTCCGCGGGCTGGTTCTCGCAGGTGCGGAAGGCGTCGGCGGGCAAGGTGATCCGGCGGTCCGTGGTGAAGCTCTGGGCCGGGCTGATCCCCTTCTCCAACGCGGCAGCCGCCGTGATCGGCTTGAAGGTCGATCCGACCTGGAAGCCGAAGTTGGTGCCGCCCATCTTGTGGTCGACGGAGAGGTTCATCATGGTCTGGTGCTTGGACGCGTCCAGCCCGTAGGGACGGGACTGCGCCATCGCCAGGATCTGACCGGTGCCGGGCTGGACCTGGACGACCGAGGCCGCGACCTTGTCGGTCTCGTTGACCCGTGAGGTCGCCGCTTCGTTGGAGGAGGCCTGGGAGCGCGGGTCCAGGGTCGTCTTGATGGTCAGTCCGCCGGTCGCCCAGAGCTTGGCCCGGTCCTTCGAGGTCTTGCCGAAGGCCGGGTCGCTCATGACGATCTGGTGGACGTAGTCGCAGAAGAAGCCCGATCCGCTGACCGCGGTGATGCAGCCGTTCTTCGGCCGCTTCACCTTCAGCTTGATCGGGGTCGCCTTGGCCTTGTCGGCCTCCTCCTGCGAGATGTCCCCGACGTCGGCCATCCGCTGGATCACGGTGTTGCGACGCTTGGTCGCCTCCTCCGTGTCGTTGACGGGGTCGTAGCGGCTGGGCGACTGCACGATGCCGGCCAGCATCGCGGCCTCCTCCAGCTTCAGGTCCTTCGCCGACTTGGAGAAGTACCGCTGGGAGGCCGCCTCGACGCCGTACGCCTGCTGACCGAAGAAGGTGATGTTGAGGTAGTTCTCCAGGATCTTCTTCTTGCCGAGCTCTTCCTCGACCTGGATCGCGTACTTCAGCTCCTGGACCTTGCGGCCGAGCGTCTGCTGGGTGGCCTGGGCGACCTTGGTCGGGTCGTCGCCGGCCTCCTCGACGAAGACGTTCTTCACGTACTGCTGGGTGAGAGTCGACGCGCCCTGCGCGGTCCCGCCCGCCTGTACGTTGCGGTTCATCGCACGCAGGATGCCCTTGAGGTCGACCGCGCCGTGCTCGTAGAAGCGGGCGTCCTCGATCGCGATGATCGCCTTCTGCATGTACGGGGAGATCTTCGTCAGTGGCACCACGGTGCGGTCCCGTGAGTACACCGTGGCGATCTGGCCGCCCTGGTTGTCCAGGATCGTGGTGCGCTGACTCAGCGGTGGAGTCTTCAGATTGGCCGGGATCTCGTCGAACCCGTCGACCGTTCCCTTGGCGGCGAGACCCAGTGCTCCGGCGGCCGGCAGCGCGATGCCCGCCAGGACCACTCCGGAGAGTGCGGCGACACCGAGGAACTTGGCGGCCTGCTGGGTCGTCGTGAGACCCCCGCCCGAGCGCTTCTTTGGCATGGGGGCAGCCTACGTTCTCATTCGCCGGACACACGTATATGCCTTGGCCTAAGCTGCTCTCAACTGTCACAGCAGTCCGGTTCCGTATCAACCCCCCTGCACTGCACGGCCACGAGTTCAGGCGCTCCCGAAATCGCCTCGTGTGTCATCGAACGTCCGTTGTGACTCAGGTGATCTGTCCCGATTCTGCGGGGATAGTCGCGCATGTCCTCGCATCACTCCCCTGGGTGATCTGCCGCATACGCATAGTCCGTTCGGGCCATTCAAGATTGGGCCCGAAGGGGGTGTTGTGCTGTCGCCACCTTCCGTAACGTCCTCAACTGGCAGCGGTGAATATGCCGCTGCCGCCGTGGGGGAGCCTCGATTCGGGAGAGGACGGCGCCGGGATGGGCTGGGTAACCGACTGGAGTGCGCAGGCAGCCTGCCGCACTACCGATCCGGATGAACTGTTCGTACAAGGGGCAGCGCAGAACAGAGCCAAGGCGGTGTGCACCGGATGTCCGGTGCGGACCGAGTGCCTGGCCGATGCGCTGGACAATCGCGTCGAATTCGGCGTGTGGGGCGGAATGACCGAGCGGGAGCGCCGCGCATTGCTGCGCCGGCGCCCGACGGTCACGTCCTGGCGCCGGCTGCTGGAGACCGCACGCAGCGAGTACGAGCGGTCCACGGGCATCCTGCCCGTGGCGATCGGGCTGGAGGACGACGAACTGCACGAGACGTTCGCCGCCGTGGGGTAGCCCGGGCGGCAGGACGGACGACGGGGTGACTACGCAGCTCCGGCCGAGGCGGAACCGGTCGCGAGCCGGTCCCCGATGGCTCGCAGCCCTGCGAGGTCATGGACATCTCCGGGCAGCGCGGCCACCGCGGTCACGGCCACCTCGGGATGCAGCGCGGTGAAGCGGTCGCGTGTGCGCTGTTCGCGCGCGACCACCTGCATCCGTTCGGCATGGAGGCGCAGCAGACCTGCCGTCAGCTGTTCGACAGTCACGGTGTCTTCGGTCGGGGCGTCTGCGGGTGCGGCGTCTGTGGTTACGGCGCCCGTACGGGCGTCGGCACGGACGTCCGGGATGTCGGCGGGCTCGTGCTCCGAGGCATGCTCGGACGGTTCGGGGGCGGCGGCTCCTGCGGGGTCCGGGGTCTGTGCGGAACCGGCCGCGGGGGATTCGGCGGGCTCACGAAGTCCAGCCTTCCCGGCGCCCTGATCCACAATGCCGTCGGCGTCAAGATTTTCTGCGGCGGCCAGCGCGCGCTCCGCCGAGAGCCGGGCGGCCTCACTGCCGTGGACCCGGTTGAGCACCAAGCCGGCCAGCGGCATGTCCTCCGCGGCCAGCCGCTCCACGAAATACGCCGCCTCGCGGAGCGCGTCCCGCTCCGGTGTCGCGACGACGAGGAACGCCGTGCCGGGTGCCTGGAGGAGTTTGTACGTGGCATCGGCGCGGGTGCGGAACCCGCCGAACATCGTGTCCATCGCGGCTACGAAGGTCTGCACGTCACGCAGGAACTGGCCGCCGAGCAGCTTGCCCAGCGTGCCGGTCATCATCGACATGCCCACGTTGAGGAACTTCATTCCGGCCCGGCCGCCCATTTTCGCCGGGGCCATCAACAGCTTGATGAACTTTCCGTCCAGGAACGAGCCCAGCCGCTTCGGGGCGTCCAGAAAGTCCAGTGCGGACCGCGACGGCGGGGTGTCGACGACGATCAGGTCCCACTCGTCGCGCGCCCGCAGCTGACCGAGCTTCTCCATCGCCATGTACTCCTGCGTGCCCGCGAAACCGGCCGACAGGGACTGGTAGAAGGGGTTCTCCAGGATCGCGCGGGCCCGGTCCCCGTCCGCGTGCGCCTCGACGATCTCGTCGAAGGTCCGCTTCATGTCGAGCATCATGGCGTGCAGTTCGCCCGAGCCCCGAGCCCCGACGCCCTTCACCCGGCGGGGGATGTTGTCCAGGGAGTCGATGCCCATGGACTGGGCGAGCCTGCGTGCCGGGTCGATGGTGAGGACGACGACCTTTCGACCGCGTTCGGCCGCGCGGACGCCGAGGGCCGCCGCGGTCGTCGTCTTGCCGACGCCGCCCGAGCCGCAGCACACGACGATCCGGATGTCCGGGTCGTCGAGCAGGGCGTCGGTGTCCAGGGCGGGGGCCGTGGCCGTACCCGTGTCCGCTTCGGTGTCGGTTTCCGTGCCTGCGCCGGTGTGCGCGCCTGTGGTGCTGCCGGTGTCCGCGGCCGCTGTCATGAACCCACCCCTTGTTCCGCCGCCCCTTCGCCCGCGCCCTGCTTGCGCAGCTCCATCGCCAGCTCGTACAGCCCGGCCGGGTCCACGCCCTCGCCGATCAGCGGAAGCTCGTACCCGGGCAGTCCGAGCTCCGCCAGTACGGCGCGCTGCTCACGCTCCAGCTCCACCCTCTGGGCATGCTCGGCCGCCTGCGCAACCAGGGGACGTACGAGTCCCGCGGAGCCCGTCACTCCCGCCCGGGTGAGCGTCTTGGCGATCTCCTTGCGCCGCCCGCCCGCGGCGGTGCGCAGCGCGTCCTCGTCCAGCAGGTGCGGGCGCACCATGTTCACGATGACCCGGCCCACCGGCAGTTCGGCGGCCTGCAGCTCCGCGATGCCGTCCGCGGTCTCCTGGACCGGCATCTCCTCCAGCAGGGTCACCAGATGCACCGCGGTCTCCGGGGACTTCAGCACCCGCATCACGGCCTGCGCCTGATTGTGTATCGGGCCGATCCGGGCCAGCCCCGCCACCTCGTCGTTCACGTTGAGGAAGCGGGTGATCCGGCCGGTCGGTGGGGCGTCCATGATCACGTAGTCGTAGACGAATCGGTTCCGCTTGTCCTTGCGGCGCACTGCCTCGCACGCCTTGCCCGTCAGCAGCACGTCCCGGACACCGGGCGCGATGGTGGTGGCGAAGTCGATCGCGCCGAGCTTCTTGAGTGCCCGGCCCGCGCTGCCGAGCTTGTAGAACATCTGGAGGTAGTCGAGGAGGGCGCGCTCGGCATCGATCGCGAGGGCGTACACCTCGCCGCCGCCCGGCGCGACGGCGATCTTGCGCTCCTCGTAGGGGAGGGAATCCACCTCGAAGAGCTGGGCGATGCCCTGTCTGCCCTCGACCTCGACGAGGAGGGTGCGCCTGCCCTCGGTCGCGAGGGCGAGCGCGAGGGCGGCGGCGACCGTGGTCTTACCGGTACCGCCCTTGCCGCTGACGACCTGGAACCTGCTCACGTATTCGAGCCTAACCAGTCGCGCCGCAGGCTACGCACGAGGCTGCGCGTGCCGGGGATTGCACAGGCATTACAGTCGGGCCATGACCAAGTGGGAATACGTGACCGTGCCTCTTCTCGTGCACGCGACCAAGCAGATTCTGGACACCTGGGGCGAGGACGGCTGGGAGCTGGTCCAGGTCGTTCCCGGCCCGAACAACCCCGAGCAGCTCGTGGCCTACCTGAAGCGGGAGAAGTCCTAGTGGCGGGCGCCGTCGAGGCGAAGCTCGCCGAACTCGGGCTGGCCCTGCCGGACGTCGTGCCGCCGCTCGCCGCGTACCAGCCGGCCGTGCAGTCCGGGGTGTACGTGTACACCTCGGGTCAGCTGCCGATGGTGGACGGCAAGCTCGCCGTCACCGGCAAGGTCGGCGCGGAGGTCACGCCCGACGAGGCGAAGGAACTGGCGAAGACCTGCGCGCTCAACGCGCTGGCCGCCGTGAAGTCGGTCGCGGGCGACCTGGACCGGATCGCACGCGTCGTGAAGGTCGTCGGCTTCGTCGCCTCGGCCACGGACTTCACCGGCCAGCCCGCCGTGATCAACGGCGCGAGCGAACTGCTCGGCGCGGTGCTCGGTGACAAGGGTGTGCACGCCCGCAGCGCCGTCGGTGTCGCGGTGCTGCCGCTGGACGCGCCGGTCGAGGTCGAGGTCCAGGTCGAGCTGACCGGAGCCTGAGCCGAAGCCGTACCGCTGCCGGGGCTCCGCCCCGGTTCCGCGAGGGTCCCGTCCGGTCGTCACGACCGGGCGGGATCACCTGTGTACAGGGCATGTACGGATCACCGTGCCCCTCGAACATCGGCGCGGTTCCGGATAGCCTCCGGCCATGTCCAATGGTCAGTGGTACCCACCGGAATGGCCCGACCGGATCCGGGCCCTCGCCGCAGGTGAACTGACGGCAGCCACTCCCAGGCGGGCAGCCACCGTGATGCTGCTCCGGGATGCCGCCGCGGGTACCGGGGGCGGGCCCGCGGTGCACATGCTGCGCCGGCGCACCTCGATGGCCTTTGCCGGAGGGGCGTACGCCTATCCGGGTGGCGGGGTCGACCCGCGCGACGACGACCGGCTCGTCGGCTGGGCCGGACCCGCGCTGGAGAGCTGGGCGCTGCGGCTCGGAGTCGGGACGCCGGCCGAGGCGCAGGCGATCGTCTGCGCCGCCGTCCGCGAGACGTACGAGGAGGCGGGCGTCCTGCTCGCAGGTCCGACCGCGGGCACGGTCGTCACGGACACCACCGGTGAGGACTGGGAGGCCGACCGCGAGGCACTGGTCGCGCGTGAGCTGTCGTTCGCGGAGTTCCTCGACCGGCGCGGACTGGTGCTGCGCTCGGACCTGCTCGGCGCGTGGGCGCGCTGGATCACTCCGGAGTTCGAACCGCGCCGCTACGACACGTGGTTCTTCGTCGCCGCGCTCCCGGCCGGCCAGCGCACCCGCAACGCCTCGACGGAGGCCGACCGCACGGTGTGGATCGGTCCGGGCGAGGCGGCCGACGGATACGACCGGGGCGAGCTGCTGATGATGCCGCCGACGGTCTCCACGCTGCGCACGCTCAGGCCGTACGCAACCGCCGCGCAGGCGCTGGAGGCGGCATCGGGCCAGGATCTGGCCCCCGTGCTCGCACAGGCCCGCCTGGAGGGTGGCGAGCTGGTGCTGAGCTGGCCGGGACACGACGAGTTCACCAAGCACATCCCCTCGGGCGGCACGAGCGGCACGAGTGGCACGAGCGGTGAACCGGCATGAGCGACGCGGCCGCGCTGCCCGGACAGCCCCGCGGCGGGGTGCTGTCCGGCCCTGCCACGACCCGGGCGGTCAACGTCCTCGCGCCGAACGCGTCTGCGATGACGCTGGACGGCACCAACACCTGGATCGTCGCCGAGCCCGACTCGGACCTCGCGGTGGTCATCGACCCGGGCCCCCTGGACGACGTCCACCTGCGGGCCGTCATCGACACGGCCGAGCGGGCGGGCCGCCGGATCGCGCTCACGCTCCTGACCCACGGCCACCCCGACCACGCGGAGAGTGCGGCGAGGTTCGCCGAGCTGACCCGTACGAAGGTCCGGGCCCTGGACCCGGAGCTCCGCCTCGGTGACGAGGGCCTGGGCACGGGGGACGTGATCACGACCGGCGGGCTGGAGATGTACGTGGTGCCCACTCCGGGCCACACCGCCGACTCGCTCTCCTTCCACCTGCCCGCCGACCGCGCGGTGCTGACGGGGGACACGATCCTCGGGCGCGGGACGACGCTGGTGGCGCACCCGGACGGCCGGCTGGGGGACTATCTCGACTCGTTGCGGCGGCTGCGCTCGCTCGCGGTCGACGACGGGGTGCACACGGTGCTGCCCGGACACGGCCCGGTGCTGGACGACGCGCAGGGCGCGGTCGAGTTCTACCTGGCCCACCGCGCGCACCGCCTGGCCCAGGTGGAGACGGCCGTGGAGGCCGGCTACCTGACGTCGTCCGAGGTCGTGGCACACGTGTACGCGGACGTGGACCGCTCCCTGTGGCCTGCGGCGGAGCTGTCGGTGCGGGCGCAGATGGAATACCTGACCGAGCACGGGCTGATCTGACGGCCCCGCCCCGGATACGTACGCGAGGGGCCCCGCCGGTGTCGGCGGGGCCCCTCGGGCGTTGCGTACGACGACGGGTCAGCGGGACCGCTTGGCCAGCCGCTCCACGTCCAGGAGGATCACCGCACGGGCCTCCAGCCGCAGCCAGCCGCGGCCGGCGAAGTCGGCGAGGGCCTTGTTGACCGTCTCGCGGGAGGCGCCGACCAGCTGGGCCAGCTCCTCCTGCGTCAGGTCGTGCACGACGTGGATGCCTTCCTCCGACTGGACGCCGAAGCGGCGCGACAGGTCGAGGAGGGCGCGGGCGACACGGCCCGGCACGTCGGAGAAGACCAGGTCGGACATCTGGTCGTTGGTCTTGCGCAGGCGCCGGGCGACGGCACGCAGCAGGGCCGTGGCCACCTCGGGGCGTACGTTCAGCCAGGGCTGAAGGTCGCCGTGGCCGAGGCCGAGGAGCTTGACCTCGGTCAGCGCGGTCGCGGTGGCGGTACGCGGGCCCGGGTCGAAGAGCGACAGCTCACCGATCAGTTCGCCGGGGCCGAGGACCGCCAGCATGTTCTCGCGCCCGTCGGGGGAGGTGCGGTGGAGCTTCACCTTGCCCTCGGTGACCACATAGAGGCGGTCGCCCGGGTCACCCTCGTGGAACAGCGCGTCGCCGCGCGCGAGGGTCACCTCACTCATCGAGGCGCGGAGCTCCGCGGCCTGCTCGTCATCGAGCGCCGCGAAAAGCGGGGCGCGCCGCAGAACGTCGTCCACGAGTTCTCTCCTTGTCGGCCTGTTCAGGGAACCGTGGTCCCCATCATGCCGGACGGTAAAACAGTGCGATCAATCACAAACCAGTTTGACGCACGCGCGTGCCGGAGCGTACGGCAGGGGGCCGATTGGGGGCGGATCGCCGGTGAGCGGCGTGGATGCCGGGGGTGGGCGCTGGGCCGGAAGGGTGACCGGAACGCCGGTGGGAGCGCAGGCCAAGGGGGCTGACGGGGTGTCGGCGGGTCGCGATTCCGCTGTGGGCGAACAGGTCGTCAAGGGTCGGCGAAGTGCGGCAAATGCCCCGTGGGGCGGGTGGGTGGCGCGGGGCGGCTGCCGCCGGGTGGAGGCCCTTCGGGGAGGGGTGGGGCTGTGTCGGTCCGGGGCGGACCGGCCGCGCCGTAATCGAAGCGGGGCGAGGGGTGAGGGGTGAGGGGGAGTGGGGGGCTGAGGGCTGATGGCCTGAGAGTCCGAGTGGTTGAGGGTCTGAGGGTCTGAGGGTCTGAGGGTCTGAGGGGTGAACGGGTCGCCCGGGGCGTGGGTGAGTGACCTCTGCGGTATACCCCCCATCGGTATGCTGATTTTGGGTTGCGCTTATACCCCTAGGGGGTATGTACTGCGTGTGTTGCCGCTCCGCCCGCCGGAACGAGGAGACCCCGCATGTCCGGATGCCGCGACGACAACAGCCCCCCGCCGGAGCCGGGCCGCGCGGGCTTCGCCCGTCCGGTTGCACCACTGAATCCGCAGCCTTCCCCCCTGAATCCGCCGAGGAGTCCGCCATGAACACCGCCCTGAAGATCACCGCCTTCACCGCAGGCCTCGCCGCCGTCTTCGGCACCTCGTACGGCATCGGCCACGCCACCGGCGGCACGTCCCCGAAGCCGTCCACCGCCACCCACGCGGGGCACACATCAGCAGCCGCGCCCTCGGATCCGGCTTCCCCGGACGGCGACGACGGAGCTGTGCCGGGCGGCGGCGGCCACCTGCCCGGTGGCCTGCAGATCTCCGAACGCGGCTACACGCTCAGCCTCAGCGATTCCTACGTCACCGCCGGCGCCCCCGTCGACCTGCGCTTCCGGATCCTCGGAGCGGACGGCAGACCCGTCACCGCCTACCAGCCCGCGCACGGAAAGGAGTTGCACCTCATCGTCGCCCCGCGAGACCTCTCCACCTTCCAGCACCTGCACCCCACCCGCGCCGCCGACGGCACCTGGCGCACCACTGCCGCCGTGCCCGCCGCAGGCGAGTACCGCGTCTTCGCCGACTTCACCCCGGCCGGCGCCTCGCAGGGCCTCACTCTCGGCGCCGACCTGCACGCGGCCGGCGACCTGCGTCCCGTGCCTCCGGCCGAGACGGGACGCACCGTCACCGTCGACGGCTACCGCGTCACCCTGACCGGCGACCTCGTCCCCGGCCGCTCCACGCGGCTCGGCCTCGCCGTCGCCAAGGACGGCAGGCCCGTCACCGACCTCCAGCCCTATCTCGGCGCATACGGCCACCTGGTCGCGCTGCGGGCCGGCGACCTCGCCTACCTGCACGTCCACCCGGACGGTGAGACGGGTGACGCCGGCACCGAGCCCGGCCCGGACATCACCTTCACCACCACCGCGCCGAGCCGGGGCGGCTACCGCCTCTTCCTGGACTTCCGGCACGGGGACGTGGTCCGCACCGCCGCCTTCACGGTCACCGCCGCCGACGGCCCGGCGAACGCGTCAGCCCCGGCCACCCCGGCCACTCCGGCCACCTCGTCGGCTCCGTCCGACCCGTCCGCCTCGGCGCCCGCGGAGCACGACGGCGACCACCAGCACTGAAGCGCGGCGCAGCCCCGATCCGCTTCCCCCTCTTCCGGCATAGGAGTGCACGGCCATGTCCGACCTCAACGCGCCACCCGCACCTGCGCCCGCACCCAGACGCTGGACGGCGCTCGCCCTGATCGCCCTCGCCCAGTTCATGGTGATCATGGACACCTCGATCATCGGCGTGGCCCTGCCCGAGATGCAGACGGCGCTCGGCTTCTCGCAGGAGAACCTGTCCTGGGTCTTCAACGCCTACGTCGTAGCCTTCGGCGGACTGCTGCTGCTCGGCGGCCGCCTCTCCGATCTGTTCGGCGCCAAGCGGCTGTTCGTGGCCGGCTGGGTGGTGCTGGCCGTCGGGTCGGCGGTCGCGGGGCCGGCCGGCGAGGCCTGGGCCGAACTGGTCGGCCGGGCAGTCCAGGGTGCCGGTTCCGCACTGATCGCACCCGCTGCGCTGACCCTTCTGATGACCCTGTTCGGCGGACGGCCCCAGGAACTCACCAAGGCATTCGCCCTGTACGGCGCGGCCGCGCCGGCCGGCGGCACCGCCGGTGTCTTCCTCGGCGGACTGATCACCCAGTACGCCGGCTGGCAGTGGGTCTTCTGGATCAACATCCCGGTCGCGCTCGGCGTCCTGCTCGCCACCCCCGGCGTGATGCCGGGCGGCGCCGCCCGTCGGGGATCGGTCGACTGGCTCGGGGCGGTCACCGTCACCCGCGGCCTGGCCCTCACCGTCTACGGCGTGGTCCGCGCTCCGGAGACCGGGTGGGGTTCGGCAGGCACGTGGCTCGTTCCGGCCGGCGGCCTGCTGCTGATCGGCGCGTTCGTCGCCATCCAGGCCAGGCGTCGCGAACCGTTGATGCGGCTCGGCATCTGGCGCAGCCCCGACCTGGCCGGCGCCAACCTCGCCCAGCTGCTGATGGCGGCCGCGTGGATCCCGATGTGGTTCTTCCTCAACCTCTACCTCCAGCAGGTGCTGGGACTCGAAGCGTTCGCCTCGGGCGCCGCGCTGCTGCCGATGACCGCCGCCATCATGCTGATGATGATCGTGCCGGCGCCCCGGCTGATCGCCCGCTTCGGGCCGAGGCCGCTGATCGTCACCGGTCTGCCGGCTCTGGCGGCCGGCATGGTCTGGCTCTCCTTCGTCCGGCCCGACGGCAGCTTCGTCGTGGATGTGCTGCCCGCCTCGCTGCTCGCCGCGGTCGGCATGTCGCTCGCCTTCATCCCCTCGCCGGGGACCGCGCTCGCCATCCCCGACCCGGCGGAGGGAGGCCTCGCCTCCGGCATCGTCAACACCAGCTACCAGGTCGGTTCGGCCCTCGGTCTCGCTGCGATGACCGCCGTCGCCGCCGCCAACGGTGCCGGCGAACCCGGCAACCCCCAGGCCCTCACCCACGGCTTCTCCGCGGCCTTCCTCGGCGCAGCCGCCCTCGCCCTCGCCGGGGCGCTCGCCTCCGCCCTCACCCTTCGCACCCCGGGCCGGGCCGCCGCCGCCCGTGTCGCCGGGGAACCCTCCTCCGTCGGCTGACCCCGGTGATCCTCAAGGACGCCGGCCCCGAACCCCGGGCCGGCGTCCTGACACATGCCGCCAGGACTTCAGGACCGCGGCCGGGCACGGGACAGTCCGACATCGTGACCGGCTCATGAACCGGCCCCGTGGGTTCGCCCCGTCGGCGTAGCCTTCGTGCATGGCAGAGAGCAAGGTCCGGAAGGCCGCGGTCGAACCGGCGGTGAAGGCGGCTGCGAAGCCGAAGAAGCCGAAGAAGCCGGAGTCTCACCTGGCGATGGTGCGGAGGGCGCGGAAGATCAACCGCGTCCTGGCGGAGACGTATCCGTACGCGCATCCTGAGCTGGACTTCGAGACGCCCTTCGAGCTGCTGGTGGCCACCGTGCTGTCGGCGCAGACGACGGACCTGCGGGTGAACCAGACGACGCCGGCGCTGTTCGCGAAGTACCCGACTCCGGAGGACATGGCGATGGCCGTCCCGGAGGAGATGGAAGAGATCATTCGGCCGACCGGCTTCTTCCGGGCCAAGACCAAGTCGCTCATAGGTCTCTCCGTCGCCCTACGGGACCGTTTCGGCGGCGAGGTTCCGGGGCGCCTGGCGGATCTCGTGACGCTGCCCGGGGTCGGCCGCAAGACCGCCAACGTCGTCCTCGGCAACGCCTTCGGCGTTCCGGGCATCACGGTCGACACGCACTTCGGCCGACTGGTCCGCCGCTGGAAGTGGACCGAGCAGGAGGATCCGGAGAAGGTCGAGGCCGAGATCGCGGCGATCTTCCCCAAGAGCGAGTGGACGATGCTCTCGCACCGCGTCGTCTTCCACGGCCGCCGCATCTGCCACGCCCGCAAGCCCGCCTGCGGCGCCTGTCCGGTCGCCCCGCTCTGTCCCTCGTACGGCGAGGGCGAGACCGACCCTGAGAAGGCCCGGAAGCTTCTGAAGTACGAGATGGGGGGCCGGCCGGGGCAGCGCCTGAGCCCGCCCGCGGACTACCCGGGCAGACCGGCCCCCGCCCTGGGCGAAGGCTGACACCGCAGGCCGCGCCGGAACGAAATGCGTGAGGACAGGCGTTGTGAAACGAGGGGTGCCTATGAAGACGCATGAACACAGCACGGACGCGGCTACCGCCGCAGCAGAGGCCGGGCCCGGCGCCGCCGCCGCGCAGGACGCGCGCAACACCGCGCGCACCACCACAGACGATGCCCGGGAAGCCGGCCGGGAAGACGCGGCGATCGACGTCACGACCGAGGGCCTGCCCGACTGGCTGGACCCTGTCGCCCGAGCGGCGCGGACCATCGAGCCGCAGCAGCTCAGCCGCTTCCTGCCGCCCGCGAGCGGTGCCGGACGGCAGTCCGCCGTGCTCGTCCTGTTCGGCGAAGGTGCACGCGGGCCGGAGCTGCTCCTGATGGAGCGCGCCGGCAGTCTGCGTTCCCACCCGGGCCAGCCCTCCTTCCCCGGCGGCTCCCTGGACCCCGCCGACGGCGACCAGGAGACGACAGGACCGCTGCGGGCCGCGCTGCGCGAGGCCGAGGAGGAGACCGGCCTCGATCCGCACGGGGTGCAGCTCTTCGGCGTGCTGCCCCGGCTCTACATCCCCGTGAGCAGCTTCGTGGTGACGCCCGTCCTCGGCTGGTGGCGTTCGCCCAGTCCGGTCGGGGTCGTCGATCCCGCCGAGACCGCCCGGGTCTTCACGGTTCCCGTGGCGGATCTCACGGATCCGGCCAACCGGGTGACCACGCGCCATCCCAGCGGCCACCGAGGCCCGGCATTTCTGGTCGAATCCGCACTCGTATGGGGGTTCACGGCAGGGGTGATCGACCGGATTCTGCACTTCGCGGGCTGGGAGCTCCCCTGGGACAGGGCCAAGCAGGTGCCGCTCGACTGGCGCGCATGACAGGCTGACTTCCGTGCTCCGCTGCTCCGGGCCTTCCCGGTCACGGGGAGACGTACGGGCCCGGTGACGAATCTGCGAGGCAATAGACGGTGAACGTGCTGGACATCCTGCTGCTGGCCGGCGCCGTGTGGTTCGCGGTCATCGGCTACCGCCAGGGGTTCGTCGTCGGCATTCTGTCGGTGATCGGGTTCCTCGGCGGCGGTCTCGTCGCCGTCTATCTGCTCCCCATCCTGTGGGACCAGGTGACGGACGGCTCGGAGGTCTCGTCGACCGCGGCCATCGTCGCGGTCGTCGTCGTGATCGTGTGCGCCTCGGTGGGCCAGGCCTTCACCACCCACCTGGGCAACAAACTCCGCCGGTACATCACGTGGTCGCCCGCGCGCGCTCTCGACGCGACGGGCGGCTCCCTCGTCAACGTCGTCGCGATGCTGCTGGTGGCCTGGCTGATCGGCTCCGCGCTGGCCGGTACGTCCCTGCCGACGCTGGGCAAGGAGGTCCGTAACTCCTCCGTCCTGCTCGGCATCTCCCGGGTGATGCCGCCCCAGGCCTCCACCTGGTTCACGGACTTCTCCTCGGTCCTCGCGCAGAACGGCTTCCCGCAGGTCTTCAGCCCGTTCGCCAACGAACCGATCACCGAGGTCAGGGCCCCCGACCCGGCCCTGGCCGGCAGCCCCGTCGCGGCCCGCGCCAAGCAGTCGATCGTCAAGGTCGTCGGTACGGCCCCGAGCTGCGGCAAGGTCCTCGAAGGCACCGGATTCGTCTTCTCCGACCGCCGTGTGATGACAAACGCCCACGTCGTCGGCGGCGTCGACGAGCCGACCGTGCAGATCGGCGGCCAGGGACGGCTGTACGACGCGAAGGTCGTCCTCTACGACTGGCGGCGCGACATCGCCGTACTCGACGTGCCGGACCTCGACGCGAAGCCGCTGCAGTTCACCGGTACCGACGACGACGCCGCGACCGGGAACAGCGCGATCGTCGCGGGCTTCCCGGAGAACGGCTCGTACGACGTACGCTCCGCGCGTGTCCGGGCCCGCATCGACGCGAACGGGCCCGACATCTACCACCGTGGCACCGTCCGCCGCGATGTCTACTCACTCTTCACGACGGTCCGGCAGGGCAACTCCGGCGGCCCGCTGCTGACGCCCGAAGGCAAGGTGTACGGAGTCGTCTTCGCCAAATCGCTCGACGACCCCGACACCGGTTACGCCCTCACGGCCGACGAGATCCGCCAGGACATCACCCAGGGACGCTCGGCCAACCAGCAGGTCGACAGTCAGGGGTGCGCGCTCTAGGAGCGTGGGCAGAAGGTCCCGCCTGCGAGGTGGCGGGGCTGCGGGTCATCCGCGCGGGTGGCGCAGCCGCGCCGAGACCCAGCGGGCCCGGCGGCGGAGGATGCGCGGAATGCCGAGCCGGGGATCATGCAGAACATGCATAGTGTGCACCCGGCCCTGGGGGCCGCCCCCCTCATGAGTGCCCGGAGCCGCCGTGGCGGTCGAGCGACGATTGCGTGCTGCGTCACCGAAGTCGTGCGTCCAGCCCATACCTCGACGTCTGCCCGTGACACATGGTCGGTAACCGCCCATCCGCCAGCCAATTGGCCTATGCGGCAGGCAAGTGGCTGTTCGTCGTACGTGCGTGCGTGTCGGCTAGCGGTCGGGCTCGGAATCCTTGAGCCAGCTGATGAGTTCGGCAGAGAACCCGGCCGGATCCTCCTCGTGGGGGAAGTGCCCCAGACCATCGAAAAGTCGCCAACGGTACGGCGCCTCGACGTATTCGCCGGACCCCGCCGAACTCCGGGTGCGGACCGCCGGATCGAGTGACCCGTGCAGATGCAGGGTCGGCACCCGCACCGGCCGCTTCATGCGCCGGTTGAACTGGATGCCGTCCGGGCGCGCCAGCGAACGCACCATCCAGCGGTAGGGCTCGATCGAGCAGTGGGCCGTCGACGGGATGGACATGGCACGCCGGTAGACGTCCAGTGTCGCGTCGTCGGGGAACTCCGCCGTGCCCGGGCCCGCCCACTCGTGGATCAGCCGGCCGACCAACGACGCGTCGTCCGCGACGAGCTGACGTTCCGGCACCCAGGGCCGCTGGAAGCCCCAGATGTACGAGCCCGCTCGCGACTGGGCGAAGTCGGAGAGCATCGAGGAGCGCCACCGGCGCGGATGCGGCATCGAGGAGACGACCAGCCGGCGCACCAGCTTCGGACGCATCACCGCGGCCGTCCAGGCCAGGTAGCCGCCCATGTCGTGGCCGACGAGTGCGGCGTCCGGCTCGCCGAGCGAGCGGATGACGCCGGTGATGTCGAGCGCCAGGTTGGCGGGGTCGTAACCGCGCGGCGTCCGGTCGCTGCCGCCCACCCCACGCAGGTCCATCGCCACGGCCCTGAAGCCCGCGTCGGCGAGTGCCGGGAGCTGGTGGCGCCAGGTCCACCAGAACTGCGGAAAGCCGTGCAGGAGGAGGACCAGCGGCCCTTCCCCCATTTCGGCGATGTGGAAGCGTGCGCCGTTGGCCGCGACGTCCCGGTGGGTCCAGGGGCCGTCGATGCGGACGGGGCCTCCGGCCGCGGCAGCGGGGCCCGCAGGACCACCGGGGGCAGAGGCGGGGACCGCCGGACCGGCCGGCTTCTCATGGCCTGCCCGGTCTTCCGGGTCCACAGGGCGGAATGCGCTGGAATCGGGGACCGTCATGTGGATGAGCGTGCCACAGCCGACGCCTTGTCCTGGACCGGACGGTTCTCGATGGCCTTGTCCGCAAGTGTGCTGCCGCCCGCCGGCAGGATCGCGTCGGCGCCGACGCTCGCCCGCGGGTGCGGCTTGACACCCTGCAGGACGGCTGCGGTCTGCTTGGCCGAGGCGATGGACTTCTCCGGCGGCTTGACCTTCTTGAACTTGGCGTAGCCGAACAGCGCGAGCAGGATCCCCAGCAGGATGAACGCACCGCCCACGATCAGGAACGACCAGGCGAGTCCGAGCCCCAGGTTGTGGATTCCGTACGCGGCCGCGAAGCTCAGCACCGGGATCGCGAACAGAATCAGCACGCCCGTGACGATGAACGCCACGCTGCCGATGACGCCGCGCTTGACGTCCTGTCGCACCTCGGCCTTGGCCAGGGCAATCTCGTCGTGCACCAGCGCCGACAGTTCGGCCGTCGCCGAGGCGACCAGCTGACCGAGACTGCGGTCGGCGCTGCCCGCGTAATTGCCGGGGTCGCTCATCCTTGACTCCCTCTCCTGTTCAACACATCCGATGTCAGATCATGCCGGACTGTCCGGCTTGCTGCTCGCTGCCCCCGCCAGTTGGGCAAGGCGGCGGTGCTCGGCCGCCTTCTTCTCGTAGAGCGCGGCCATCCGCAGGTGGTACTCCGGATCGTCCTGCTCGTAGACGTCCGGAACCCCGGACGCGTCCTCGTCGAGTTCCTCGGCGTCGAACAGCGCCCGGTATCTGCGTACCCGCAGTTTGAGCAGTACACCGGAGAGTACGGCGGCAATCACGGAACCGATGAGAACCGACGCCTTGACCTCGTTGATCATGTCGTCGTCGCCGGTGAAGGCGAGCTCCCCGATCAGCAGCGAGACGGTGAAACCGATGCCTGCGAGCGAGGCGACCGCGAAGACATCGGCCCAGGCCAGGTCCTTGTTCAGCTCGGCTCTGGTGAACCGGGTGGCCAGCCACGTACCGCCGAAGATGCCGATCGTCTTGCCGACGACGAGTCCCAGGACGACACCGAGCGTTTCGGGCCGGGTGAACACTCCGGCCAGCGCGCCGCCGGAGAGGGAGACCCCGGCGGAGAAGAGTGCGAACAACGGCACGGCGAAACCGGCCGACAGCGGACGGACCAGGTGCTCGATGCGTTCGCCGGGGGAGCGGTCCTCGCCCTCGCGCCGGGTGCAGCGCAGCATCAGGCCCATGGCGACACCGGCGATGGTGGCGTGGATGCCGCTGTTGTACATGAGCCCCCAGATGACCAGGGCGAGCGGTACGTAGACGTACCAGCCGCGGACGTCGAAACGCAGCAGCAGGTAGAAGACGACCAGGCCGGCGAAGGCGCCGACGAGTGCGACGAAGTCGATGTTCTCGGTGAAGAAGACCGCGATGATCAGGATCGCGAAGAGGTCGTCGACGACGGCGAGCGTCAGCAGGAACGCGCGGAGCGCGGCCGGCAGCGAGGTGCCGATGACGGCGAGGACGGCGAGCGCGAAGGCGATGTCGGTGGCCGTCGGGACGGCCCAGCCGTCGGTGGAACCGTTGCCGACCACATTCGCCAGCGTGTACACGACCGCCGGCACAGCCATGCCGCACAGTGCGGCGACGACCGGGAGCGCGGCCGCCTTCGGGTCGCGCAGTTCACCCGCGACGAGTTCGCGCTTGAGCTCCACCCCGGCAACGAAGAAGAAGACCGCGAGCAGTCCGTCGGCCGCCCAGTGCGCCACGGACAGATGGAGTCCGAGCGCCTCGGGTCCGAAGTGGAAGTCGCTGACGGTCGAGTAGCTCGATCCGAAGGTGTTCGCCCAGATGAGGGCGGCCACGGCGGCGACCAGCAGGATGACTCCGCCGACGGTCTCCGTACGCAGGGCGTCGGTGAGGTAGTTGCGCTCGGGGAGCGACAGGCGTCCCAGGAAGGTGCGGCGGGGGGAGGGGGGCGCGGGTGTGGGCGTGGCCACGGGGGGAGACCTCCGGGTCGGTACGGCAGCGATGGCATGGCTGATGCACTTGCCGACCAGACTTCCCGGCACACCCTGTGGAGATTTCTTATCGTCTTGTTGATCAGCTGCCACTGTACCCGGGGTGCGCGGGGCTGTGACCGGTGATCGTCACCCTAAATGCCTGAAGGGCATCCGGCGCGTTGCCGGATGCCCTTCGGGGCGTGTGCTGTTTCCGGGGCCTCTGGGACCCGGGGCCTTGGTCGGCCCTCTCGGGCCTCGGGGCCCTTCGCCCAGGTCCCTCGGGCCTCGGTCCCGTCCCGGGGGCTCAGTCCTCGGAGGAGGACTGAGGCAGCTGGGTCTGGATCAGATCCATGACCGATGAGTCGGTCAGCGTGGTGACATCACCCAGGGCGCGGTTCTCGGCGACGTCGCGGAGGAGGCGTCGCATGATCTTTCCGGAGCGGGTCTTCGGCAACTCGGCCACCGGCATGATCCGCTTCGGCTTGGCGATCGGGCCGAGGGTGGTGCCGACGTGGTTGCGCAGCTCCGCGACGAGCTCGTCGGAGGCGGTTGCCGTGCCGCGCAGGATCACGAACGCGACGATGGCCTGACCGGTCGTCTCGTCCGCGGCGCCGACGACGGCGGCCTCGGCGACCGACGGGTGCGACACGAGCGCCGACTCGACCTCGGTGGTCGAGATGTTGTGCCCGGACACCAGCATCACGTCGTCGACGCGGCCGAGCAGCCAGATGTCGCCGTCCTCGTCCTTCTTGGCGCCGTCGCCCGCGAAGTACTTGCCTTCGAAGCGCGACCAGTAGGTGTCGAGGAACCGCTGGTCGTCGCGCCAGATGGTGCGCAGCATGGAGGGCCACGGCTCGGTGAGGACGAGGTAGCCGCCCCCGCCGTCCGGGACCTCACGCGCCTCGTCGTCGACGACGGTGGCGGAGATGCCCGGCAGGCCGCGCTGGGCGCTGCCCGGCTTGGTCTCCGTGACACCGGGCAACGGCGAGATCATCATCGCGCCCGTCTCGGTCTGCCACCAGGTGTCCACGATCGGGCACTTGTCGGCGCCGATGTGCTTGCGGTACCACATCCACGCCTCCGGGTTGATCGGCTCACCGACCGAACCCAGGACCCGGAGACTGCTCAGGTCGAACTTGGCGGGGATGTCGTCTCCCCACTTCATGAACGTGCGGATCGCGGTCGGCGCGGTGTAGAGGATCGTGACGCCGTACTTCTGGACGATTTCCCAGAAGCGTCCCTGGTGCGGGGTGTCGGGCGTGCCCTCGTACATGACCTGCGTCGCACCGTTGGCCAGCGGACCGTAGACGATGTACGAGTGTCCGGTCACCCAGCCGATGTCGGCGGTGCACCAGTAGACATCCGTCTCCGGCTTGAGGTCGAAGACCGCGTGGTGCGTGTACGCCGCCTGGGTGAGGTAGCCGCCGGAGGTGTGCAGGATCCCCTTGGGCTTCCCGGTGGTGCCCGACGTGTACAGGATGAAGAGCGGCTGCTCCGCCTCGAACGCCTCGGGGGTGTGCTCGGTGGACTGCCGTGCGGTGATCTCGTGCCACCAGACGTCGCGTCCCTCGGTCCACGCGGTGTCCTGGCCCGTACGGCGGACGACGAGCACGTGCTCGACGCTCTCGATACGGGAGACGGCGTCGTCGACCGCCGGCTTGAGCGCGGAGGGCTTGCCGCGACGGTAACCGCCGTCGGAGGTGATGACGACCTTCGCGTCCGCGTCCTGGATGCGGGCGGCGATGGCGTCGGCGGAGAAGCCGCCGAAGACGACCGAGTGCGCGGCACCGATGCGGGCGCAGGCCAGCATCGCGACGGCGGCCTCGGGGATCATCGGCAGGTAGACGGCGACCCGGTCACCCTTGCCGACACCGAGCTCGATGAGGGCGTTCGCGGCGCGCGAGACCTCGTCCTTCAGCTCCGCGTAGGTGATGGCACGGCTGTCGCCGGGCTCGCCCTCGAAGTGGATGGCGACCCGGTCGCCGTTGCCCGCCTCGACGTGACGGTCCACGCAGTTGTACGCGACGTTGAGCTCGCCGTCCGCGAACCACTTCGCGAAGGGCGGGTTGCTCCAGTCGAGCGTCTCGGTCGGCTCGGTGGCCCAGGTCAGGCGGCGGGCCTGCTCGGCCCAGAAGCCCAGCCGGTCCGCCTTGGCCTGCTCGTACGCCTCCGCTGTGACGTTGGCGTTCGCGGCCAGATCGGCAGGCGGTGCGAACCGCCGCTCCTCACGAAGCAGATTGGCCAAGCTTTCGTTGCTCACGACATCTCCCAGTCCCAGGGTGTCCGTTGTGTCCCGGGGCATAGCTCATCAGGCCGGGGGCCGGGTGACAAGTGTCTGCCGGGAATTGGTTTAGACCTGTGTCTTCGTGTATGGAGCCACGATCCCGCTTCCGCGGCGGGGTGGTGCTGTGGTGCTGTGGTGCTGTGGTGCTGTGGTGCTGTGGTGGTGCAGGTCGTGCGGAAGCGGGGCCACAAGGTCACACGTGCCCGGGGGAGATGTGGTTCAGACGCCGGTACGCGCCAGCTCGGCCGGATGGGACGGATCGACCGGTTCTGCCGGAGCGGACGGGAGGGAAGGGCTGATCGGGTCGAACACCTCGTCGAGCCCGCTGTCGGCATCCGCGCCCTCGGTCAGCAGATAGGACTGAGCCTCGGCCACGTGGAAATACATGCCATGAAGCTGAAGAGTGCCTTCGGTGATGCGTCGAGACACCGACGGATGGGCCCGCAGATGGTCGAGCTGCTGGACGACGTTGGTGAGGCAGAGCTGCTCCACCGCATCGGCAGGCAGCCGGCCGGAGATCCGGGCCCAGGCCCGGTCGCGCGAGGCCATCCGCTCCAGGCTGGGGTGCCCGTGCCGGAGCCAGCGCCAGAGTGAGGTCTCCGGACCGCCCGGCTTGGCGCCCAGCAGCGCGTTCATCGCACCGCAGCCGGAGTGCCCGCAAATGGTGATGGACTCGACCCCCAGCACATCGACCGCGTACTCGATGGCCGCGCCGACCGAGTGGTCGCCCGCTTCGGAGCCGGGAGGTGGCACGAGATTACCGATGTTGCGGACCGTGAACAGGTCACCGGGGCCGCTCGCCGTGATCATGCTCGTGACCAGTCGGGAATCCGCGCAGGTGATGAACAGCTGCGAGGGGCGCTGCCCTTCCCTGGCGAGTCTCGCCAGCTCCTCACGGACCAGCGGGGCTGTATTGCGCTGGAACGAGCTGAGGCCGCTCACCAGCCGTTGACTGCCGGCCGGGCGCGGCCGGGCAGCCGCATGGTCGGGCGCGAAATCGCCTGCGTGGTCCCCTGAGTGGACCTGTGCGGTACTCGGCGTGTGTCCCGGCACATGTCCCGGCTCGTGCGCCCCGGTGTGACCGGGTGTTCCGGGTGCTCCGGGTGCTCCGGGTGCTCCGGCGGTTCCGGGGGTGAGCAGGGGGCTGGACTGTGCCTCGTCGGAGTCCTGTGCGCGTCGTTCTGGCGGTGCGAGGGCCGGTGCCGGTTCCGGTGCGCCGGCTGCAGGGTGGGCCGACATGGCATCGGCCACGGCGGCAGCAGTAGTTACAGGCGCCGCTGCACCCGTACTCGAACTCGTGCCTGAGCCCGTGCCCCTACCTGTGCCGCCTTCCGCGTGTGTACTCGTTCCCGCTCCGGTGACGGGCACATGCTCAGGCCGGTCGTGGCAGTGGTGGTTGCGCCAGGGAGTCCAGGGGCGGCAGCAGGAATGCGCGGCAGAGGCGGGTTCGGCGATTCTGCCTCCGGACCTGCCGGTGAAGGCGACCCGGCCACCGTGGGCGGCATGGGCAATGCTCCAGTCATGGATCAGCTCGTATGCCGCGTGATCCATGAAGAAGCCGTCCAACTCGACTACCGCATCGGCGTCCTGAGGAAGCTGCCCCAGCGCCCTGCTGAGACGGGGTACGGCGAGAAACGTCAACTGCCCTCGCACGACCAGCAGATGCCTTCCATCGTGATCGGAGACGGTGATCCGGGTGCGGGTCAGACGGTGCAGGGCGACAGCCACCGCCACGGCGATTCCGATCGTCACACCTTTGAGTACGCCGAAGAGCAGCACACCGGTGATCGTCGCGCCGTACACCAGGAATTCCCGGTGCTTGTGAACGTTACGGATGTGGGCGAAGTTCACCATCTGGATGCCGACCACCATGACGAGCGCACCGAGGGCGGCCAGCGGGATCCACTCCAGCGCGGTGACCAGCAGGCCGGTGGCGAGCAGGACCCAGACGCCATGCAGCACGGTGGAGGCGCGCCCCGTCGCTCCGGCCCGTACGTTTGCCGAGCTGCGCACCGCGCCGCCGGAGACCGCCAGCCCACCGAGCAGGCCGGACACAGTGTTGGCGATGCCCTGTGCGCGCAGTTCCCGGTCGAGATCGGAGCGTTTGACCCGGGGTGCGGCTGCGGCCAAGCCCGCTTCGGGGGCGTCGTTGCGTCCGCCGGCCTGCCCGCCGTCGCTCTCGACGGCGGGCCCGCTCGACCGTTCGCGGTTCCGGTCGGCAGTCAGCTTGTCCACCGCGACGGCGGCGAGCAGGGATTCCAGACTGGCCACCAACATCATCGTGAATACGGCCGTGGCCAGGCCGAGCACGGGTCCCTGCGGCATTTCGGGCAGTGCGTGCGAGCGCCAGGACGGCAGGTCAACCCTGGCGATGGAGGGTGCCGCGAGAGCGGCCACCGCGGTTGCCATGGCTACCGCGGCCAGGGCCGCCGGGATGCGCCGCATGATCCGTCCGGTCCGGCCAGGGATCCGCGGCCACAGCACCAGGATCGCGACGGTGAGCCCGCCGATCAACGGTGCCGCCGGCCCCACGCGCTCCAACTGGGCCGGAAGATGCAATGCGTTGGAGACGGCCGAGCTCTGCGGCGAGCCGCCGAGCACGATGTGCAGTTGAGCGAGTGCGATCGCCACTCCGATGCCGGCGAGCGTGCCATGGACGATGGCGGGGCTGACGGCCAGCGCACTGCGCGCGGCCCGCAGCGAGCCCAGCACGATTTGCAGCAGACCTGCGCCGATGGTGATCGCGCAGGTGGTGCGCCAGCCGTAGATCTGGATCAACTCGGCTGTCACCACAGTCAGTCCGGCGGATGGGCCGGAGACCTGCAGAGGAGTGCCGCCGAGCAGTCCGGCGACGATGCCGCCGACTGCGGCGGAGATGAGGCCCGCCTCGAGCGGGGCGTCCATGGCGACGGCCAGGCCGAGCGACATGGGGACGGCGAGCAGGAAGACAGTGATCGATGCGGACAGGTCGGCGCCCGCGATGCGGAATCGTCCGCCGCGGCGCGGCGGTGGCGGGCTGTGAGGTCGCTTGACTCCCGAGGACCGGGGAGGGCGCGAACTGCGGGATGAGTGGTCATGACGAGTGGGTACGCAGGCAGACATGTTTCCCGTCTCCTCCGGGGCAGCGCGGTCGCGGAACGTGGGGACGCGGCCGTGGGTCACGGCGTGCAGCGGCGGGATATCTCAACTCTCGGTAAACAGATCGTAATGGAGAGTAAAGATGTGCGTCCAGGATTAAGGGCAAATGGGCCATCCAAGCACCCGTTCCAGTGAATAGGCAGCTTTTCATGCGGCTTGTCGTCCGAATTTGTGTGCAATGCGTGCCATTTTGGCCGCGCCGCTTCGGCACTTCAGCGCAAGTTACCTGCAAGGAAGAGGGTGGGCGGATGATGGCCGCCACGAAGAGGTTCGCCTTGGGTGTCATGGCCGTTGCCCTGGTCGCGGGAGCGGCCGGCTGCGCCGGTGCGGGTTCCGGTCCGGGAGGCTCCGGCCCTGGCGCCGCGAACGGCGCCGCGGGAGCGAAGAAGAAGGCGGCCGAAGCGGCCCCCAAGAGTGCGGTCCGGCTCATCGGTGACGGGTCGACCGCCTTCACGGGCGCCCAGCCTGGGCAGCCGGCCGTGCAGCGCCTGGCAGCTGGTCAGAAACCCCCGCAGTTCGTGGTGTTCTCCTGGGACGGTGCAGGGGAGGACAGCCAGCGGCTCTTCTCGCACTTCCGGAAGGTGGGCAAGAAGTACCACGCGAACATGACGTACTTCCTCAGCGGCGTGTACCTGCTGCCGGAGGCGAAGCGCGAGCTCTATGACCCGCCCAAGCACAACGCGGGCAGTTCCGACATCGGCTTCAACGACACCGAGGGCATCCGCGACACCCTTGCCCAGGTCCGTGGCGCCTGGCTGGACGGGAACGAGATCGGCACCCACTTCAACGGCCATTTCTGCGGCGAGGACGGCGGGGTCGGCACCTGGTCCGTCGATGAGTGGAAGAGCGAGATCAGCCAGGCCAAGTCCTTCGTGAAGGGCTGGAAGACGAACGACCCGGTCCTCAAGGACGAGAAGTCGCTGCCCTTCGATTACGACAAGGAACTGATCGGAGGCAGGACGCCCTGCCTGGAGGGGCAGAAGAACATGGTCGCGGCGGCGCGGTCGATGGGCTTCCGCTACGACTCCAGCGGAGTCAACGACCAGGTCTGGCCGAAGAAGAAGAACGGCATCTGGGACCTCTCGATGCAGCTCGTCCCGGTGCCGGGGAGAGAGTTCGAAACCCTGTCGATGGACTACAACTTCATGTTCAACCAGTCCGGTACGACGCAGGGTGATCCGGACGAGCATGAATACTGGGGCAATCAGATGCGAGACGGCCTGATCCAGGCCTTCGACCGTGCCTACGACGGGAACCGGGCCCCTCTGATCATCGGCAACCACTTCGAGTCCTGGAACGGTGGCACGTACATGCGCGCCATCGAGGAGACGATCGAGACGGTATGCACCAAGGAGGGCGTGCGCTGTGTGTCGTTCAAGCAGCTTGCGGACTGGCTGGACGCACAGGACCCGGCCACGCTGGCGAAGCTCGGCACGTTGAAGGTCGGCAAAGCGCCGAAGACCAGTTGGGCGTCGTTCCTCGGTGGGGCCGCGAGCCCTGGCAAGGGCGAGGGCGAGGGGCAGGCCGAGGCGAAGGTGCCCGCCGGATCCGCAGGGCACAAGGCCGACCGTTAGGCCGACCACTGCGCCGCGCTGTTGGGCCGTCCCGGAGGGTGACTGCTGGGCCGGCCCGGGACGGCGTCCCCTCTGTTCATTCCCGGGAGGGCAAGGCTCAGGGCCTGTCCCCTCCGGCCCGAGTGGTCAACGCTCAGGGCCTGTCCCCTCCGGCGGATCGGGGCAGGCCAGGCCCTGGCGGTGACTCAGGCGGGTTGGGCGGCCTCGGCCCGCGCGTATCGCTCGTCGAGTACGAAGGCGGGGTCGACCTGAGCGGCCAGGTCGGCCCCTGTCTTCTCGTTTCCCCAGCTCTCCGCGTTCTTCAGATGGAAGTGCACCATCTGTCGGGTGTAGCGCTCCCAGTCCCGCTGCCCGTACGAGTCCTCGGCGGCGTCCTGCAGGGCTTGCAGCGCCATCCGGTTGTCCGCCTCCAGCAGCTCGAAGCGGGCGGGGCGCCCCTTCTCCATGGCTCGCACCCAGTCCGAGTGTCCGATGGCGACCAGTAGATCGTCGCCGACCTCGGCGCGCAGGAACTCGAGGTCGTCCTCTCCCTGCACCTTGTTGCCGACAACCTTCAGGGCAACGCCGAAGTCCTGTGCGTACTCCTTGTACTGGCGATAGACCGAGACGCCCTTGCGGGTCGGCTCGGCGACCAAGAACGTCATGTCGAAACGGGTGAACATCCCCGAGGCGAACGAGTCCGAACCGGCGGTCATGTCGACCACGACGTACTCCTCGGGGCCGTCGACCAAGTGGTTGAGGCAGAGCTCAACGGCGCCGACCTTGGAGTGATAGCAGGCCACCCCCAGGTCCGATTCGGTGAAAGGCCCCGTGACCATCAGCCGGATGTCCCCGTCGTCGAGCCCGACCGTGCGGGCGCAGGCGTCGTAGACGGGGTTGTCCTCGCACACCCGGAGCAGCCGAGAGCCCTCTCCCGGCGGCGTCGTCTTGATCATCGTCTCGGCCGAGGCGATGCGGGGGTTACTGCCCCGCAGATACTCCTTGATCAGTGGCAGCTGCGCCCCCATGGCGGGCAGGGCCGCAGCGTCCTTCTCGTCGAGGCCCAGCGCGGCCCCGAGGTGTTGGTTGATGTCGGCGTCCACCGCGACGACGTGAGCTTCATTGGCGGCAAGGTGGCGGATGAAGAGCGAGGACAGCGTGGTCTTGCCGCTGCCGCCCTTCCCTACGAAAGCGATCTTCATGTTCACCTAGGGTAGTCGCATGATTGCGGTCTGCTGTCGAGGTTCGTGAAGAATGCCACTCCGGACCGGTAGGTGTGCAAGGGGCGCGTAGCCTCGCTACTTATGAGTACGACTTCCTCGGACCCGCTCGCCGCCCTGGGCGCCCTGCCAGGTGTACCCGATGCTGTGGACTCCGTACGCAAGGCTGTCGACCGGGTCTACGGCCACCGCGTCATGCGGCGCCGCAGTATCGAGGTGACCGCTGAGGCGGCCCTGCGGGGTGCCCGCGGGTCGGCTGCCCTCTCCGGCGCCGACTGGAATCTTGAGGAAGTGCGTCGCCGTGCCGACTTCAGTGGTGACGGTGAGGCGCACGTGATCGGCGCGGCACTGCGGTTGACGGCCGAGGCGGGCCAACTTCTCTCCATCTGGCGGCAGTCGCCCCTGCGAGTCCTCGCGCGGCTCCATCTGGTGGCGGCCGGAGGCGCGGCTCCCGAGGATGCGGTCGGACGGCCCCGGCTGGCGGGTGAGCCGGTTGACGAGCCGTTGATCGAGGCGCCCCTGCCGGACGCCGAGGAGGTCGCGGGGCGACTCGAGGGGCTCAGCGGGCTCATTCTTTCGGGGAGTGCGGCTCCCGCTCTGGTGACGGCTGCCGTGGTGCACGGCGAGCTGCTGGCTCTGCGCCCCTTCGGCTCGTACAACGGCCTGGTGGCGAGGACCGCTGAACGGATCGTGCTGATCGGGAGTGGGCTCGACCCCAAGTCGATCTGCCCGGCCGAGGTCGGCCATGCGGAACAGGGGCGCGCCGCCTACGTCGCAGCCTTCGACGGATATCTGTCGGGGACGCCGGAGGGTGTGGCCACCTGGATCGCGCACTGCGGGCGGGCGGCGGAGCTGGGCGTCAGGGAGTCGACGGCGGTGTGTGAGGCGCTTCAGCGCGGAGCCGCGTAGCGGGCGGCTCGCCGCGGACCGGTCTGCTTCTGGTCCCCGTCGGCTTCCGGCCGCTTGGTCGGCCGGTGTGTCGCTTGGGGCAGGGGGTAAAGGGTTGCGGCGGTACCGTCCTCGGTACCGCCGCTGGCATGTCCGCCCAGTTACCAAGCGTCCTCGATATATGCCCATCAGGTCGGGTGCTTTGCCCGTTCCTGGTGCGGCTGGCCCGTAATCGACGGGTCGACGTCGCGTGGGTGCCCGGCATTCATGCGCGGTCCGTGGGGCCTTCTCTGCGTTACAGGTCATCCTCTCGGATGTCCTTGGTCTCGCGGGCCGTTGAGTCCTTTGTACTCCAGAGGTCGAGTCAGCGGAAGTGCTGGCCGGACTTCTTTACTTTTATGTTCAATTACGGACGAGTCGGTCCAAACGGGAACGGCCGCTATGTAGCGCGTTCGGGGCGGCTTCGGCGCCGGTGAGTAGAGCGCCATGCGCGGGCCGGGGCGACTCCGTGCAGGGCGGCAAATGCGGCGGCACCCTGCACAGAGCCGAGTCACACCGACGCGATGGTGGCGCGACGGCGGGCGGTGTACCAGACGAGTCCGGCCGTAAGGGCCGCGGCGCCCACCGCCGCAGCGGCCATGAGCGCCGGCCGTGGAGGCATCGAGAGCGCGGGCAAGCGTTGTTTGAGCCGGACCGGACGGTCGAAGACGAGAATCGGCCATTCCCGCAGAGTCGCCTCACGCCGCAGTGCTCGGTCCGGATTGACCGCGTGCGGATGGCCGACGGATTCGAGCATCGGCACATCGGTGGCCGAGTCGCTGTACGCGTAGCAGCGGGTGAGGTCGTAGCCCTCGGACACGGCGAGAGCCTTGATGGCCTCGGCTTTCGTCGGTCCGTACGCGTAGTACTCCACCTCCCCGGTGAAGCATCCGTCATCGCCGACGACCATTCGGGTGGCGACGACGCGGTCGGCGCCCAGCAGCTCACCGATCGGTTCCACGACTTCGGCGCCCGAGGTCGACACGATCACCACATCGCGGCCGGCGGTGTGATGCTCCTCGATGAGTGTCGCGGCCTCGTCGTAGATGATCGGGTCGATCAGATCGTGCAGGGTCTCGGCAACAATTTCCTTCACCTGCTGCACGTTCCATCCCTTGCAGAGCGATGAGAGATATTCACGCATCCGCTCCATCTGGTCGTGATCTGCGCCCCCGGCAAGGAACACGAACTGCGCGTACGCGGTGCGCAGTACGGCGCGGCGGTTGATCAGTCCGCCTTGGTAGAAGGACTTGCTGAAGGTCAGCGTCGATGACTTCGCAATGACCGTCTTGTCCAGGTCAAAGAAGGCGGCTGTGCGCGGCAAGAAGCGGTTTTCCACAAGGCAGAGCATAGGGGCCCACCATTCGGCGTAAACTCCAGCGCGTGGGTTTGCCTGAGAAGGCCCTCGGGTACACCATGGAAGTCACGGATCGTTCGCGACCGTGCTAACCCGGTCCGACTCCTCCCCCCCCCCCGAGTCGGCCGTGGGGACGACCCCCGCTCTCCCCCCCGGCGGGGGTCGTCGCATGTCCGGAAGCGGTTCTGCCGCTCGGAATCAAGCATTTCTCCTCCTCTTCGGCCGTGGTGGCCTGCATCTGTGCTCGGCTCACACCAGCATGCACCGTCACAGTGCGTGACTGAAGGGATGCTCTCGGAAGTCACCGGTGCGAGTGACGGAGTTATTCACAACGGTGGAGTTGTCCACAGTTCTTGAGCAAGATCCACACGATTTCCTGAAGCGCTGCACCGTGATTCCACCCGTGAAGTCCACGGGTTCCGGAATCACCGTTCTCGGAACGCGCCGAGAACGCCGCGAACCGCGGTGAAGGTGAGTGAAGAAGGGGGTGGAGATCGTGGCTGAATCCAGTGCACGGGATCGTCTGCCGGCTGCCGAGGCGCGGCGGGGCGGACCGCTGATCGTGACCGAGGACGTGGAACTGCTCGACGATCTGCTGAGGCTGTGCGCAGCCGCCGGAGCGGAGCCCGAGGTCCATCACACGCTGCCCGACCGCAGAGGGGGGTGGGAGCAGGCGCCCATGGTTCTGGTGGGGGACGACGCGGCGGCGCGGTGCCGTGGGGCGGCTCGCAGGCGCGGCGTGATGCTCGTGGGGCGCGACCAGGACGCGCCCGACGTGTGGCGCAGGGCGGTGGAGATCGGGGCCGAGTATGTGCTGCGGCTGCCCGACTCGGAGAACTGGCTGGTCGGCCAGATCGCCAACGCGGCCGAGGGCGTCGGCCGGCCTGCGCTGACCGTCGGGGTGATCGGTGGCCGGGGCGGTTCCGGCGCGTCCACCCTGGCCTGTGCGCTGGCGGTGACAGCGGCGAGGGCCGGACAGAGGACCATGCTGATCGATGGCGATCCGTTGGGCGGCGGGATCGACGTGCTGCTCGGTGGGGAGCGGGCCGAGGGGATGAGGTGGCCTGATTTCGCCCATTCCAAGGGGCGAGTCGGTGGCGGAGCGCTGGAGGAGTCGTTGCCCGCTCTGCACGGGCTGCGGGTCCTCAGCTGGGGCCGTGACGACTGGGTGGTCATCCCGCCTCAGGCCATGCAGGCGGTTCTCGGCGCGGCGCGCAGGCTCGGCGGGGTGGTGGTGGTCGATCTGCCGCGCCGGATCGACGAGGCGGTGGCCGAAGCTCTGGCGCAGCTGGATCTCGGGCTCTTGGTGGTGCCCGGGGAGCTGCGGGCCGTAGCTGCGGCGAAACGGGTGGCATCGATGGCCGGGATGGTCCTGGAGGACCTCCGTGTGGTGGCGCGCGGACCGTACGCATCCGGGCTCGACGAGCAGTGGGTGGCGCACGCCATGGGCCTTCCGCTCGCCGGCGAACTCCCCTTGGAGCCGGGGCTGCTGGCCGAGCAGGACATGGGAGAGCCGCCCGGCGGAAGTCCTCGCGGGCCACTGGCCAGGTTCTGTTCGGCCTTCTGGGACCGGGCCCTTGCGGGCGAGGCGGCCGGGGGCCCGGCCGTCAGGGGCGGTGCGTGATGACCGAGGCGTTGCTCGATGCGGTGCGGCAGCGGCTGGCGCAGAGTGGTGCGGCGCCGACTCCGGCGGTGGTGGCGGCCGCACTGCGGGCCCAGGGGCGCTTGCTCGGCGACGTCGAAGTGCTGGGTGCGGCGGACGAGTTGCGTGGCGAACTGGTCGGGACCAGCGTGCTGGAGCCGCTGCTCGCCGATCCGGCCGTCACCGATGTACTGGTGTCCGCGCCCGATCGGGTATGGGTGGACCGGGGCCGCGGGCTCGAACTCACCCCGGTGGCCTTCGCCGACGCGGCGGCTGTCCGCAGGCTGGCGCAGCGGTTGGCGGCCGTTGCGGGGCGGCGCCTGGACGATGCCAGGCCTTGGGTGGACGCCCGCCTTCCGGACGGGACCCGGATGCATGCCGTGTTGCCGCCGGTCTCGGTCGGATCGACGTGCCTGTCGCTCCGGGTGGTCCGGCCGAAGGCCTTCTCGCTACGGGAGCTGGTTGCGGCTGGGACGGTGCCGCCGGGAGGCGACCGGCTCCTGCGGGCTTTGGTGGAGGCCCGGGTTTCCTACCTCATCAGCGGCGGAACGGGAGCGGGAAAGACGACACTCCTGTCCAGCATGCTCGGTGTGGTGGGGGAGCGCGAGCGGATCGTGCTCGCCGAGGATTCGGCCGAGCTCCGGCCGGACCACCCGCACGTGGTGCGCCTCGAATCGCGCCCTGCGAATCAGGAGGGCGCCGGGCGGGTGACCCTCCGGGATCTGGTGCGGCAGGCCCTTCGCATGCGCCCCGACAGGCTGGTGGTCGGAGAGGTCCGAGGCGCCGAGGTCACCGAATTGCTGGCGGCCTTGAACACGGGTCACGAAGGCGGCTGCGGAACGGTCCACGCCAACGCCGCCGAACACGTTCCGGCCCGGCTGGAGGCGCTGGGGACCGCCGCGGGTCTGGACCGGACGGCTCTCCACAGTCAGTTGGCGGCGGCGTTGTCGGTGGTGGTCCATCTCGTTCGGGACAGAGCCGGACAGCGAAGGATCTCCGAGGTCCAGGTGCTGGAACGCGATGGAGCGGGGCTGGTGGTGACCGTGCCTGCGCTGCGCTGGGGAGCGTCCGGATTCGAGCGTGAGCGGGGCTGGGAACGGCTGCGGGCGTTGATCGGGGGCGAGCGGTGAGTGTTGGTGTGCCGCCGTGGGTTCCGGAAGCGGTGTATGCGGCCGCGCTGTGCGCGGGGGCGGCTGCCGGGTTGGGGTCGGCTGAGCGAAGCCGAGTGCGTCGCAGAGTGCGGGTGCTGTTCGGTGAAGGAGCGAGGCAGGAGCCCCTTCGGGAGTGGTGGGAGACCGGCTGGAGCCGGCTGTGCGGGTGTCTGAGGGAGCGGCGGGAGTGGTTGTGCCTGCCGGCGGCGATGGTTCTGGCCGTCCTTGGCGACTCCGTGCTGCCGGTGATCGCGGGAGCGGCTGCTGTTCCCCTGGTGCGGCGGTGGCTTCGGAGAAGGGAATTGCGCAAGGAACGGGAGCGCCGGGCCGGGGCCGTGGTGGACCTGTGCGGCGCCGTGGTGGGCGAGCTGAGGGCCGGGCGCGAGCCGGGGCAGGCACTGCTTGTCGCGGTCCACGGCACGGGGGTGCTGGGCGCGGCAGGCCCTGGGGTGTCGGCCGCGGCGCGGTTCGGGGGCGATGTTCCGCGGGCGCTGGGACAGGCGGCGGGCGAGCCGGGCCTGGAGGGGCTCGCCGGAGTGGCCGCCTGCTGGCGGGTGGCAGCAGATGGCGGTGCTGGTCTCGCGGCTGGTCTGGACCGGCTGGAGGGCGCGTTACGAGCCGAGCGGCGTCGGCGGGAGGAGTTGCGGGCCCAACTGGCCGGTGCCTGGTCGACGGTCACGGTGCTGGCGCTGCTGCCGGTGCTGGGCCTGGGGCTGGGAGCGGCGCTCGGGGCGGACCCGCTGGGCGTGTTGTTGCACAGCCCCGCCGGGCTGGTCTGTCTGGTGATGGGCGCAGCACTGGAAGCGGCCGGGCTGGTCTGGGCAACCCGGATCGTCCGTAAGGGAGAAGTCGTATGAGCGCCCTGGCCGCCGAAGTCGTGCAAAGGCTCGGTGTGTTGGGGCTGGTGCTTGGTGTGTGCACGCAGTCGGCTCTGGGCCTGGCACGACGTCGGACAGGGCAGCGGGTCCGGCGGCGAGGTCTGACGCTCCTTGCCGTGGCTTCCGTCGCTCCGATGCCCTTTGGCGGGCGGGTCGCCATGCGCCCGGGCCTTGTGCGGTGGCCGGGCTTAGCCGCCGGCGCCAAGCAGTGGGCGGCGGCGCTGAGTGCCGTTCTGGCGGGCTGGTTTCTGGTGGGTGGCCCCGCGGGGTGGGTGATCGGGCTGGCGGCGGCCTGTGGCATGTGGAGGTGGCAGCGCGCGCGGCTCGGGCAGGCACCGCGAGCCGCTGCCGAGAAGGCGGCGAGCGAGGCGGAGTCCCTGCGCGGGCTCCCGCTGGCGGCCGATCTGCTGGCGGCCTGCATCTCCGCGGGGGCCGGTCCGCGCGAGGCGGCCGAGGCGGTCGGTGAGTCGCTGGGCGGACCGGTCGGTGAGCAACTGGCGCGTACGGCGGCGGAGATCCGGCTGGGCGGCGATCCCACGGTGGCCTGGGGGAGGTTCGGAGAGATACCGGGTGCTGCCGCTCTGGCGCGCTGCCTGGACCGGGCCGGGTCGACCGGCGCTCCCGCTGCGGAGTCGGTGGCCAGGCTGGCCGAGGCGATGCGGGCCGAGCGCGCGAGCGCGGCGGTGGCGCGGGCCCAGCGGGCCGCCGTGCTGATCACCGCACCTGTCGGGCTCTGCTTCCTTCCTGCCTTCCTCACCGTGGGCGTGGCACCTGTGGTGATCGGACTGGCAGGAGGGCTGTTGCAGCCTTGATGGCCAGGAAAGCGCAAATGCAGGCGATTTATCACCGAAATATAAATTAACGGGGGTTTGAAGTGATGCGCAAAATCATGCGTTGGATGCGAGCCGCGGCACGCAAGGCGCGGGCAGATGCCGGAATGACGACGTCGGAATACGCGGTCGGAACGATCGCGGCCTGTGCGTTTGCCGCGGTGCTCTACAAGGTGGTCACCAGCCCGGCGGTCATGGCGCAGTTGCAGTCGCTGCTGAAGGACGCACTCGATGCGAAATTCTGACGAGGCGGCCGGGGCGCCGGAGTGCTCCGCGGAAGGGGCCGAGCGGGAGCGACGCGCCCGGAAGGCGGCCGGGGCGGCAGGGCGGTGCGGTGACCGCGGGGCGGTGACGGCGGAGGCTGCCATGGTGATCCCCGTGCTGGTGATCTTCGCGCTCGCCCTGTTGTGGGCGCTGATGGCCGCTTCGGCCCAGATCCGGTGCGTGGACGCGGCTCGTGCCGGCGCGCGGGCGGCAGCCCGATCCGAACCGGAGGCGCAGGTGAGGGAGGCCGCCCTTTCGGCGGCGCCCGACCGGGCCCGGGTCGAGGTGGAGCGGGCCGGGGAGCTGTGGCGGGTCAGCGTGGCAGCTCCGGCGCCCGGTCCCGGGCCGCTGGGCGTGACGCTGAGTTCGGAGGCCGCGGCGGCGGCTGAGGACACGGTGGGGGCCGCGCCATGACGCGGCCCGGCCCTCGGCGGCCGGTCCGGTGGCCGGGACGACTGCGGGTGTCCAGGCAGTGCCGGGACCAGGGGCTGGCAACCGTGTGGGCCGCGGTCACCACGGCGACGCTGTGCGTGGTCTTCGCGGTGATCCTGGCACTCGGACAGGTGGTCGTGATCCGGCACCGGGCCGGGGGCGCGGCCGACCTGGCCGCGCTGGCTGCGGCCGACCGGGCCCTGGAGGGAGGCGCTGCCGCCTGCCGGTCGGCCCGGGCGGTGGCGGCGGCGCAGGGGGCGGAGGTGGTGCGGTGCACCGTCCAGGGGGAGGTCGCCGATGTGACGGCCCGGGTCCGTTGCGGGCCGTACGCGTCCGAGGTCAGGTCACGGGCGGGCCCGCCGGCTGCGGCGCCCGCCCGGCCGCTCGGACCTCCGGGGAACCCGGTTCCGTCAAAGGGTCCGACTTCTCTTCGGAGCCGGGCTGAGCCATAGGGCCGGATCAGTCCGCAGGACCTGCCTCCTCCGCGGAGTCGGCCCTGCCGGCCTCGTCGGCTCTGCCCCGCTGGTCGGCCTTGTGGGTCTAGTCGGTCCCGTCGGTGGCTTCGGCCTCGGTCGCGTCCGGGCCGGACGGGGCGGATCGGAGGAGCTCCGTGAGCAGGCGGACGGCGCCTCGTTTGTGCAGGGGCTCGTTGCCGTTGCCGCACTTGGGGGACTGGATGCATGACGGGCAGCCCGCCTCGCACTCGCAGGATGCGATTGCCTGGCGTGTGGCGGTCAGCCAGTCGTGGGCGGTGTGGAAGGCACGTTCGGCGAAACCGGCGCCGCCTGGGTGGCCGTCGTACACGAAGACCGTCGGTAGCAGAGTGTCCGGATGCAGCGGTACGGACACTCCACCGATGTCCCAGCGGTCGCAGGTGGCGAAGAGCGGCAGCATCCCGATGGAGGCGTGCTCGGCGGCGTGCAACGCGCCGCCCAGGATCTCCGGGTTGATCCGTGCCGAGTCGAGCTGGTCCTGGGTGACCGTCCACCACACGGCGCGGGTGCGCAGGGTGCGGGGCGGAAGGTCCAGCTTGGTCTCGCCGAGTACCTCGCCGGTGATCAGTTTGCGGCGAAGGAAGGAGACGACCTGGTTGGTCACCTCGACGGAGCCGTAGCAGAGCCGTCCGTCCCCCCAGGGGATCTCGGTATCGGTCTCCAGGACCGCGATGGCCGTGGTGTCGCGTGCGGTCGTCGAGTACGGCGGGTTGGCCTCCTCGACCAGCGCGACCGAGTCCTCCAGGTCCAGTTTCCGGACCAGGTAGGTGCGGCCCTGGTGGAGGTGGACGGCGCCCTCGTGGACGGCGGTGTGCGCGGCGGACTCGTCGACGGTGCCCAGAAGCCTGCCGGTGCCCTCCTCGACGATCTGGACGGGGCGGCCGCCCTCGCCCCGGATGTCGGTGAGGTCGGCGGCTCGCTCCCGCCGGGTCCAGTGCCAGCCCGAGGTCCGTTTGCGGAGCAGCTTCGCGGCTTCCAGCTGTGGCAGCAGCTCCGCCACTGCCGGGCCGAAGAGTTCCAGGTCGGATGTGGTGAGCGGCAGCTCCGCGGCGGCGGCGCAGAGGTGGGGGGCCAGGACGTACGGGTTGTCCGGGTCGAGGACGGTCGACTCCACGGGCTGCTGGAACAGTGCTTCGGGGTGGTGGACGAGGAAGGTGTCCAGCGGGTCGTCGCGGGCTACCAGGATGGCGAGGGCGCCCTGGCCGGCCCGCCCCGCGCGGCCGGCCTGTTGCCACAGCGACGCCCTGGTGCCGGGATATCCCGCGATGACGACGGCGTCGAGGCCGGACACGTCGATGCCGAGTTCGAGGGCGGTCGTGGCGGCCAGACCGAGCAGGCTGCCGGAGTGCAGCGCGCGTTCCAGGGCGCGGCGTTCCTCGGGGAGGTAGCCCCCGCGGTAGGCGGCGACTCTGGAGGGCAGGGAGCGGTCGATCTCGGCGAGGCGTTCCTTGGCGATGACGGAAATGAGTTCGGCGCCGCGCCGTGAGCGTACGAACGCGACGGAACGCACGCCCTGCACGGTCAGATCGGTGAGCAGGTCGGCGGTCTCGGCCGTGGCGGTACGGCGCACCGGGGCGCCCTTCTCGCCGGACAGCTCGGTCAGTGGCGGCTCCCACAGCGCGAAGACCAGTTCGCCGCGCGGGGAGGCGTCGTCGGCGACCTCCGTGACCGGAAGGCCGGTGAGACGGCCTGCCGCGACTGAGGGCTCCGCGGAAGTGGCGGAGGCGAGGAGGAAGACCGGATCGGCGCCGTAGCGGGCGCACAGGCGGCGTAGCCGGCGCACCACCTGGGCGACGTGCGAGCCGAAGACGCCTCGGTAGGTGTGGCACTCGTCGATGACGACGTAGCGCAGGGCGCGCAGGAAGGAGGACCAGCGAGGGTGGGACGGGAGTATCCCGCGGTGCAGCATGTCGGGATTGGTGAGGACGTAGTTGGCGTACTGGCGTACCCATTCGCGTTCTTCGACCGGGGTGTCGCCGTCGTAGACAGCGGGCCGGATCCCGCTGCCCAGCGGAGTCGCGAGTTCCTTCACCGAGCGCCGCTGGTCGGCGGCAAGGGCCTTGGTGGGGGCGAGGTAGAGGGCTGTCGCCCCACGGCCGTTAGGGGCTTCGGAGCCGTCCAGGAGGGCGCTGAGGACCGGGGCGAGGTAGGCCAGCGACTTGCCGGACGCCGTGCCGGTGGCGATCACGACCGACTCGCCGTCCAGAGCGTGCTCTGCCGCGGTGGCCTGATGGGCCCAGGGGTGATCGATACCGGCCTTCTGGATGGCGGCGATCACTTCCGGACGGATGCGATCGGGCCAGATGGCATGGGTTCCCGTACGCGGGGGCAAGTGCTCCGTATGAGTGATGCGCGCGGACCGGCCCGCCCCTGCGGCGAGCCGGTCGAGGACCACGTCGGGAGAGGGGCGGGAAGCCCCGCTCTCGGGCGGTCGACTGGGGCGGTGATTCTTGGCCATCGGCACCGAGTGTGTCACTGGCGAGACGGACAATGGTCCCAAGGCGTCGTGCATGGCTGCCCGTAAGTGATTGAATGCCATCGCGGCTGGCGATCCGTCCCCTGGCTCCGCCGGGGAGACCGAGGGGCGACCGCTCGATAGCAAGGTGCTGGAGGATCCGTGGACCTGTCCTTGTCGACTCGCAATGTGTCCGGCCCTGGTGGCGACCGTACGGTCGTCGAGGTCGGTGGCGAGATTGATGTGTATACCGCGCCCAAGCTGCGCGAGCAGTTGGTCGAGTTGGTGAATGACGGCAGCTACCACTTGGTTGTCGACATGGAAGGTGTCGACTTCCTCGACTCCACCGGCCTCGGCGTGCTCGTGGGCGGTTTGAAGCGTGTTCGGGCCCATGAGGGCTCGTTGCGACTGGTGTGCAACCAGGAGCGCATTCTCAAGATTTTCCGGATCACCGGTCTGACCAAGGTGTTCCCGATCCACACCACGGTCGATGAGGCCGTGGCGGCAACCGACTGACGTCCCGCCCGCGGTCGGGCCGGCCCTGAGGCCGGTCCGGCGGTGGTCGGTGCGACGGCGGTCCGCACCGGGACAGCCGAGGCGACGGCAGCCGTTCATCGGCGGCCGGTGCTTTCGGCGACTGGTGTTCGGCGTGCTTCCGTCACCCGTTCGGCGGTCTGCGGCTGACTTCATCTGTCGGCGGCCGGTCGCCGGGCGACGTCGGGGCACCGGTTCGGCGGTTGTCGAACAGGTGTCGGATGGTCGCCGGATGGACGGTTGCCGGACGGCGGTTGCGCGTCGCTTGTCGGCCGGATGGCCAGATGGCCGGGGCGTCGCCGGTCGGCGGATCGCCCTATCGGCGGATCGTCCGATCGGCCGGCTGTTTTCGCAGGCAGAGTCAGGAGTTCCGGGCCGCACGTCCGGCTCCTGCGGATGCACATACGTACGTTCGAGGGGGATCGCATGGCCACCGTTGAACTCCGCTTCAGCGCCCAGCCCGAACACGTCAGAACGGCCCGCCTCGTGGCGGCTGCTGTGGCGCGCCGGGCCGGAGTCGATGAGGCAGTGCTCGACGAGGTCAGACTCGCCGTGGGCGAGGCCTGCAGCCGCGCGGTCGGGCTGCACCGCAGCCACGGCATCACCGCGCCTGTCACGGTCGTCCTGATCGAGGAGGAGAAGTCCTTCTCCATCGAGGTCGGTGACGAGGTGCCCGGCCCGGGTGCCGACGGGTCCGTGCCCGGCGGCGTTTCCGGACGCCGCGACGCCGCGCCCGGCGTGGGACCGGACGAGCCGGAGCCGGACGCCGAGGGCGACGGCGAGGACGAGATGGGCCTCGCGGTCATCAGTGGTCTGGTCGACGACGTCGAGGTCAGGTCCGGTGCGGACGGCGGAGTGATCCGTATGAGTTGGCCGAAGACGCCGGCCGTCGCGTTGTGAGTTGGCCGAAGACGCCGGCCGTCGCGTTGTGAGTTGGCCGAAGACGCCGGCCGTCGCGTTGTGAGTTGGTCGAAGACGCCGTGAGTCGCGTCGTGAGTCGGTGGCAGACGTCGGCCGTCGGCCATGCCGTCATGTCTTGAGCCGGTGGCAGACGCCGACCGCCGTGTGAGCCGGCTGTAGACGCCGACTGTCGTGCTGTTGGTCGGCCGAGGACGCCGCGCACCGTGTTTCCGGTCGGCGGCAGAGGTCGGACACCGACCGGAGGCGGCCGAGGACCCGGCCACCGTGTTCTGATCCGGCTGAAGACGTCGGTTGCCCGCTCCTTCCTGAGGCGGCGCGGTCCCGGGGGCGTTCGATCACCCCGACGGCGCAGTCGGCCAAGCCTGATCCGGATTCCGAGGCCCTGCTGAGCAGGGCCTTTTTCGGTTCCGCCCGGTCCGTGATCTCAGGGAAATGCGTCTGCCCCATTACTGCATTCGGTCCAGGCGCAGAACTCGATCAATTGCCGTTCGGTGGATGAAGGTCAATTACATTTACCGCGCACTGTTTTGATCGTGTTCCTCTCCCTACAATCCGTCCACGTCTTGAGCGCTGAGCGTCAAGGAGGACGTATGGCGGGGTTCGGCACCACACCACTGGCAGAACTGTCGCAGTTTTCCGCACTTTCCGACCCACCCACCACTCTGGCGGCCGCGGTACTCACCGATGACAACCGCGTCATCGTGATCGTCGTCGCGGTCGTCGCTGTCGCCGCACTGGTCGTCGCCCAGCTGCTGGTACGCCAGGTTCTGGCGGCCGGCGAGGGAACCGAGCGCATGAAGGAGATCGCGGCTGCGGTCCAGGAGGGCGCGAATGCCTATCTGGCCCGGCAGTTGCGTACCGTCGGCGTATTCGCCGTCGTGGTCTTCTTCCTGCTTCTGCTGCTTCCGGCCGACAACTGGTCGCAGCGTGCGGGCCGTTCGCTGTTCTTCCTCGTGGGTGCGATCTTCTCTGCAGCCACCGGATACATCGGCATGCGGCTGGCCGTACGGAGCAATGTCCGGGTGGCGGCCGCCGCGCGTGAGGCGACCCCCGCGGAAGGCGAACCGGAAAAGGATCTCACCGCGGTTTCGCACAAAGCAATGAAGATCGCTTTCCGTACGGGCGGCGTGGTCGGCATGATCACCGTGGGGCTCGGGCTCCTCGGCGCCTCCTGCGTGGTGCTCGTCTACGCCGCCGACGCGCCCAAGGTGCTGGAGGGCTTCGGGCTCGGTGCGGCGCTGATCGCGATGTTCATGAGGGTCGGCGGAGGCATCTTCACCAAGGCCGCCGACGTAGGTGCCGACCTGGTCGGCAAGGTGGAACAGGGCATCCCCGAGGACGACCCCCGCAACGCCGCGACCATCGCCGACAACGTGGGCGACAACGTCGGGGACTGCGCGGGGATGGCCGCCGACCTCTTCGAGTCGTACGCCGTCACGCTGGTCGCCGCGCTCATCCTCGGCAAGGCCGCCTTCGGCGACTCCGGGCTGGCCTTCCCCCTGATCGTGCCGGCGATCGGTGTGGTCACCGCGATGATCGGGATCTTCGCGGTCGCCCCGCGACGCACCGACCGAAGCGGGATGACCGCCATCAACCGCGGATTCTTCATCTCCGCCGTCATCTCGCTCGTCCTGGTGGCCGTCGCGGTCTTCGTCTACCTGCCGTCCTCGTACGCGGAACTGGACGGGGTCACCGACGCGGCCATCACCTCGCACGGTGGGGACCCACGGGTCTTCGCGCTGGTCGCCGTCGCCATCGGCATCGTGCTGGCGGCCCTGATCCAACAGCTGACCGGCTACTTCACCGAGACCACCCGGCGACCCGTCAGGGACATCGGCAAGTCCTCTCTGACCGGACCGGCCACCGTCGTGCTCGCCGGTATCTCCATCGGCCTGGAGTCGGCCGTCTACACCGCGCTGCTGATCGGGCTCGGCGTCTACGGGGCGTTCCTGCTCGGTGGTACGTCGATCATGCTGGCGCTCTTCGCCGTGGCGCTGGCCGGTACGGGGCTCCTCACCACGGTCGGCGTCATCGTCGCCATGGACACCTTCGGCCCGGTCTCCGACAACGCGCAGGGCATCGCCGAGATGTCCGGCGACGTCACCGGCGCCGGCGCGCAGGTCCTCACCGACCTGGACGCCGTGGGCAACACCACCAAGGCCATCACCAAGGGCATCGCCATCGCCACGGCGGTCCTGGCGGCAGCGGCGCTCTTCGGCTCCTACCGTGACGCGATCGCCACCGCGGTCGACGACGTGGGCGCCTCGGCCGGGGAGATGGGGCTGAGCCTGGACATCTCGCAGCCCAACAACCTGGTCGGTCTGATCCTCGGTGCCGCGGTGGTATTCCTCTTCTCCGGACTGGCCATCAACGCGGTGTCGCGGTCCGCGGGCGCCGTCGTCTACGAGGTGCGGCGGCAGTTCCGCGAGCACCCCGGGATCATGGACTACACGGAGAAGCCGGAGTACGGACGCGTCGTCGACATCTGCACCAAGGACGCGCTGCGCGAGCTGGCCACCCCCGGTCTGCTGGCGGTGCTGGCGCCGATCGCGGTCGGCTTCACCTTCGGTGTCGGCGCACTCGGCTCGTACCTGGCGGGCGCCATCGGCACCGGAACGCTGATGGCCGTCTTCCTCGCCAACTCCGGCGGTGCGTGGGACAACGCCAAGAAACTCGTCGAGGACGGTCACTACGGTGGCAAGGGAAGCGACGCCCATGCCGCGACCGTCATCGGTGACACGGTCGGCGATCCGTTCAAGGACACGGCCGGGCCGGCGATCAACCCCCTGCTCAAGGTGATGAACCTGGTCGCGCTGCTCATCGCACCGGCGGTGGTGCAGTTCAGCTACGGCGAGGACGCGAGCGCAGGGGTGCGAGCGGTGGTGGCGGTACTGGCCGTCGCGGTCATCGTCGGCGCGGTCTACGTGTCCAAACGGCGAGGGATCGCGGTGGGGGACGAGGGTGACTCCGGCGGCGAGGACGGCGGCGGCGGGGAGGGCAGCGCCAGGCCGGCCGACCCGGCGGCCGCTCAGTAGGCCGGGATCCGGAACGCGTACGTCCTCACCGGGCGACGCCTGATCAGGGCACGGGCGGGCGAGGCATCCTGATGCCACGTCCGCCCGTCAGTGTCTCCGTACGAGTGGTGGATCGTGCAGGTGTTCTTGCGCTCGGGGGCCGTGCGGGTGAGTTGTATCTCCCTCATTTCCCTTGGTGCAAATGGCTGCAAAAGGCCATCGACCGGACGCCCAGCACCCGGATGGGGGGCATCCGGCGTGTAAGTTCCGGGGCCGAGAGCCTTGGAAGGGACCAATCCGGTGAACAAGAAGCTTGCGGCCGCGCTGTCCGGCGGTGCGGTACTGGTACTTACGCTGTCGGGCTGCAGCGACGACAGCGACAACAAGGTGAACGACTGGGCCAAGAAGGTCTGTGACCAGGTCCAGCCCCAGCTGCAGAAGATCGCGAACGCCAACGCCTCCATCCAGCAGCAGACTGCCGACAACAGCAAGCCCGCCGACGTCCAGAAGACCGACTCGGCTGCCTTCCAGCAGATCTCGCAGGCGTACAAGGCGCTGGGCGCGGCCGTCGAGTCGGCAGGTCCGCCGCCGGTCGACGACGGCGAGACCACGCAGAAGGAGGCCGTGAAGGAGCTCAACGCCTCCTCCGTGGCCTACGCGGATCTGCAGAAGCAGGTCGATGACCTGGACACGAAGGACCAGGCGAAGTTCGCCGACGGCCTCAAGGGCATCGCGGACGAGCTGAACAAGATCAGCACCAATGGTGACCAGGCGCTGAAGAAGCTCCAGTCCGGCGAGGTCGGTACCGCGATGGCCAAGCAGACGGGCTGCCAGAAGCCGAAGCCCTCGACGTCGCCATCGGCCGGCTCCTCGAAGAAGGCGACGCCGTCCAAGGAGGCGTCCGCCTCCGCCTGAGGGCTGCCCGCAAGGAGTCGTCACCGGGCAAGCTCCCGGCCGAGGCGGCGGCACCCTCTTCGAGCAGTTGTACGCCCGCCACCGGTGGTCGTACGAGCGGCCCGGCGCCCCTGGTGGGCTGCCGGGCCGCTGCCGTTGTCAGTGGGAGCCGTCACAATGGGTCATGTGAGTAAGACCAGCCTTCCCGCAGCAGACCACGCGACCCGGCTCCGCGAAGCCCTGCTCGCCGCCGCCTTCACCGCCGACGGGCTCCTCGACCTGCTCGGCGCACCCGCCTATGCCGCACTCGCCCGCAGCGAAACGGTCCCGGCGCTGCGGGCCACCCGGGGTGACGCGCCGCTCGACACGCTCGTGCGCCTCTTCCTGCTCCAGCGCCCCGTACCCGCCGGGCGGGCAGCCGCCGTGCTGCCGCTGAAGGAGTGCGTGGCGGACGGCTGGCTCACCGAGGCGGACGGCGAGGTGCGGGCGACGGTCGACGTGCGGCCGTACAGCGGGCCGGAGGACGAGGACTGGTTCATCGTCTCCGATCTGGGCTGCGCGGTCGGCGGCGCGGGCGGCATCGGTTCGCACGAGGAGGGAGTCGTCCTCGGAATCGGCGGGGCCTCCACCACCCTCGCCGGGATCACCGTCCGCAGGCCCGTCGGCTCCGCCCTGGACGTCGGTACGGGCTCCGGCATCCAGGCGCTGCACGCCTCGCAGCACGCCACCCGGGTCACCGCCACCGATCTCAACCCACGCGCCCTCGACTTCACCCGGCTCACCCTCGCCCTGTCCGGCGCCGGTCCGGCCGATCTTCGCGAGGGGTCCCTGTACGAGCCCGTCGGCACGGAGACGTTCGACCTCATCGTCTCCAACCCGCCCTTCGTCATCTCGCCCGGCGCCCGTCTCACCTACCGCGACGGCGGCATGGCGGGCGACGACCTGTGCCGGACCCTGGTGCAGCAGACCGGCGACCGGCTCAACGAGGGTGGCTACGCCCACTTCCTGGCCAACTGGCAGCACACCGAGGACGAGGAGTGGCAGGACAGGCTGCGGTCCTGGGTGCCGCGGGGCTGTGACGCCTGGATCATCCAGCGCGAGGTGCAGGACGTCACGCAGTACGCCGAGCTTTGGCTGCGCGACAGCGGCGACCACCGCACGGCCCCCGCGGAGTACGCCGCGCGGTACGACGCCTGGCTGGACGAGTTCGAGGCCCACGGAGTGAAGGGCGTCGGCTTCGGCTGGATCACGCTGCGGAAGTCCGCCGCGGCCGCCGCCGGGGAGCCCTCGATCGTGATCGAGGAGTGGCCGCACCCGGTGGAACAGCCGCTGGGACCGGCCGTCGAGGCGCACTTCGCCCGCCAGGACTACCTGCGGGAGCAGGACGACGCGGGGTTGCTGGCCGCGCACTTCACCCTCGCCGCCGAGGTCGTGCAGGAGCAGGTGGGGCTGCCGGGTGCCGAGGATCCCGAGCACGTGGTGCTGCGTCAGAACCGCGGCATGCGACGCGCCACGAAGGTCGACGCGGTCGGTGCCGGATTCGCGGGCGTGTGCGACGGATCGCTGCCCGCCGGCCGGATCCTGGACGCGATCGCCCAGTTGATGAACGAGGACCCGGTGCTGTTGCGCGACCGCACCCCGCAGGCCATCCGGCTGCTGGTCGAGGAGGGCTTCCTGGAGCCCCTGCCTCCGGCCGGGCCGATGGCCGGATGATCGGTATCGAGCCCGACGAGGGGCGCCCGGCGTGACCCGGATCGCCATCAGCCCGCTGCGGGGCCTGTTCTGCAGCGGGCGACGGCCATGGCGCACCGCGCCGCACCGCGCCGCTTCGGCGCACCGGACCGTCTCGGCAGACGGGGACGGGCACGGCTGCCGGTGAACGGCCGCGTGCGTCCGGCCGTTTGCCGGGACGCCTTCTCCGCCTGCCCGAAGATCGTGATGCAGGCGTCCTCCAGGGTGGGTTCGAGTGTGACGACCTGTCCGACCCGCACTCCGTCGAGCGCTGCGGGCACCTGCGTGTGTGCAACTCTGCGCGGTGTTCTGTCCGCACGTTGACGGCTTGTCCGCTGCCACGGTCCGGCGGGCGTCCGGGCCTTGGCCGCCGGCGCGTGTTCGCCGGGCAGGGTCTGCCGGCCCGGGCCCGCCGGCCAGGGGCCGGATGATGCGGTCGAGGGTGTTCCTCGCCCCGCTCCGTACGCTTCGGTCTCCGGGATGCCGCGCTCCTGGCCCGGCTGCCATGGCGTGACTGCCGTCCCGGCCCTGTGGCTGAGCCGTCGGAATCGGGCTCCGTTCTGGTTCGGCCACGCTCTGCCGTATGTACTGAACAGCCTCTTCATCAGGGTCTTCACGCCACCTGTGGCCTGCCCGCTGCTCGGGCTTCGGATTCCGGTTGGGGTGGTGCCCGGGCCGCACCGGTCCGGCTGCGGCTGCCGCAGCCGCAGCGGCAGGGTGCCTCGACTTCGGCCTGGTGCCGGGAGTGCTCGGTCCGTGGTTCATGAAGTCTTCCTCGCATCCTGGAAATTTCGAATGCGGCCGGTTCCCGACTTCTGCCCCTGACCGGCGCGAACGTGCCGAGGGAGAACGTGCCGAGGGTGAACGTGCCGAGGGTGAACGTGCCGGAACGGATGCGGGCCGGCGGGGACGTGCTGCCGATGGCTCACGTGGCCGAAGCTGCGGGTGAGTTGTCGGCGGCATGGGTCTCGACGGCCGGGGCATCGCCGCGGAGCCCGTGACGGGCGGCGTACGTCCTGGGCGCCGTCGTACTGCTGACGTACCGCTGACGGTGTTCGAGCACGGCAAAAGGCGGCGCGCGACCCTCGACGTGATGTGAATTCGGCCATGGTTGCCGTGCCTGCGCGCTGACCCTGTCCACACCCGGGCTCGGCTGTTCACCCGGCGTTCGTGTCGGCGACGTTCCGCGGTGGGAGTCTCCCCCGGAAACCGGGCGGCACCGCACGGGCCGACCGTGCCGGGCCGCGCCGGGGGACAGGGAGGCGTACGGATATGGAGAGCGGACCTGCTGTCTGCGCCGGAACGGTGTTCGCACTGTTCGGCGTACTTTTCCTCGTCCTCGGGGTGTGGTGCCTCACTCGTATCTGAACCCGCTCCGGCTCCGGCCGCCCGCGTCGGCCCGGGAACACGCCCGGGCTGCCCGCTCCCGCGCCCGGCACCCGCAGGGCGGCCGCAGCGCCGTCGAAACCCACAGGCAGTGGCCTTGCGCATGGCCGACCGAACGGGCCGGGCGGCAGGAATGGCGGAAGTCGGGTTACCGTTCGAGTGGCCGTTGCGGGCTTTTGCCGTTTGACACGGGGGCGGGTTGTACCGTCACACTCCGCAGCGACAGCACTGTCGGCAGCGCCATCGCGCTGCCCTGATGCCCACCGAGCGTCGACCGGAGAGAAGAGCGAAGTTGTCCCCGACCAGCGAGACCGCACAGGGCGGCCGCCGACTCGTCATCGTCGAGTCGCCTGCCAAGGCGAAGACGATCAAGGGCTATCTCGGCCCTGGATACGTCGTCGAAGCGAGCGTCGGGCACATCCGCGACCTCCCGAACGGCGCCGCCGAGGTGCCGGACGAGTACACCGGCGAGGTACGCCGTCTCGGCGTCGACGTCGAGAACGACTTCCAGCCGATCTATGTCGTCAATGCCGACAAGAAGGCGCAGGTCAGGAAGCTCAAGCAGCTTCTCGCGGAGTCCGACGAACTCTTCCTCGCCACCGATGAGGACCGCGAGGGCGAAGCCATCGCGTGGCACCTGCAGGAAGTGCTCAAGCCCAAGGTTCCCGTCCACCGGATGGTCTTCCACGAGATCACCAAGGACGCGATCCGGGCCGCCGTCGCCAACCCGCGCGAGCTCAACCAGCGCATGGTCGACGCCCAGGAGACCCGCCGTATCCTCGACCGCCTCTACGGCTACGAGGTCTCGCCGGTCCTGTGGAAGAAGGTCATGCCGCGGCTGTCGGCGGGCCGCGTCCAGTCCGTCGCCACCCGCCTCGTCGTCGAGCGGGAGCGCGAGCGCATCGCCTTCCGTTCCGCCGAGTACTGGGACCTGACCGGCACCTTCGCCACCGGCCGCACCGGTGACGCCTCCGACCCCTCGACGCTCACCGCCCGCCTCAGCGCGGTCGACGGGCGCCGCATCGCCCAGGGCCGCGACTTCGGTCCGGACGGGCAGCTCAAGTCCGCCTCCGGCCAGACGCTGCACCTGGACGAGACGAACGCCCGCGCCCTGGCCGCCGCGCTCGCCGAATCCACGTTCGCCGTGCGATCCGTCGAGTCGAAGCCGTACCGCCGCTCCCCGTACGCCCCCTTCCGTACGACGACCCTCCAGCAGGAGGCGAGCCGGAAGCTGGGCTTCGGGGCCAAGGCCACCATGCAGGTCGCACAGAAGCTGTACGAGAACGGCTTCATCACCTACATGCGTACCGACTCCACGACCCTCTCGGAGACCGCGATCACCGCGGCCCGGGCCCAGGTCACGCAGTTGTACGGGGCGAATTACCTGCCGGACAAGCCCCGCACTTACGCGGGCAAGGTCAAGAACGCGCAGGAGGCGCACGAGGCGATCCGCCCCTCCGGGGACCGTTTCCGCACCCCGGCCGAGACCGGCCTCACCGGCGACCAGTTCCGGCTCTACGAGCTGATCTGGAAGCGGACCGTCGCCTCGCAGATGAAGGACGCGGTCGGCAACTCCGTCACCGTCAAGATCGGCGGCCGGGCGAGCGACGGCCGGGACGCCGAGTTCTCCGCGTCCGGCAAGACGATCACCTTCCACGGCTTCATGAAGGCGTACGTCGAAGGCGCCGACGACCCGAACGCCGAGCTCGACGACCGCGAGCGCCGGCTGCCGCAGGTCGCCGAGGGCGACGCGCTGTCCGCCGACGAGGTCACTGTCGACGGTCACGCGACCAAGCCGCCGGCCCGCTACACCGAGGCCTCGCTGGTCAAGGAGCTCGAAGAGCGCGAGATCGGCCGCCCGTCGACGTACGCCTCGATCATCGGAACGATCCTCGACCGCGGCTACGTCTTCAAGAAGGGCACGGCGCTCGTCCCGTCGTTCCTGTCGTTCGCCGTGGTCAACCTGCTGGAGAAGCACTTCGGCCGGCTCGTCGACTACGACTTCACGGCCCGCATGGAGGACGACCTCGACCGCATCGCGCGGGGCGAGGCCCAGTCCGTGCCCTGGCTGAAGCGGTTCTACTTCGGTGCGCAGGACGGTGACGCGGCCGGTGCCGGGAAGGCCTCCGACGCGGGCAACGGCGACGGCGACCACCTCGGCGGGCTCAAGGAGCTCGTCACCGACCTCGGTGCGATCGACGCCCGGGAGATCTCCTCGTTCCCCGTCGGCAACGACATCAAGCTCCGCGTCGGCCGCTACGGCCCGTACATCGAGCGCGGCGAGAAGGACTCCGAGGGCCACCAGCGCGCGGACGTCCCCGAGGACCTGGCCCCCGACGAGCTGTCCGTCGAGTACGCGGAGGAGCTGCTGGCCAAGCCCAGCGGCGACTTCGAGCTCGGTGCGGACCCGGTGAGCGGGAACCAGATCATCGCCAAGGACGGGCGCTACGGCCCGTACGTCACCGAGGTGCTGCCCGAGGGGACACCGAAGACCGGCAAGAACGCGGTGAAGCCGCGGACGGCTTCGCTGTTCAAGTCGATGTCGCTGGACACGGTGACGCTGGCCGACGCGCTCAAGCTGATGTCGCTGCCGCGTGTGGTCGGCGAGGATGCCGAAGGCGTCGAGATCACCGCGCAGAACGGCCGCTACGGCCCGTACCTGAAGAAGGGCACGGACTCGCGGTCCCTCACCTCCGAGGACCAGCTCTTCGACATCACGCTCGAAGAGGCCCTCGCCATCTACGCCCAGCCGAAGCAGCGCGGGCGGGCCGCCGCCAAGCCGCCGCTGAAGGAACTGGGCACGGACCCGGTGAGCGGTGCTCCGGTCGTCGTCAAGGACGGTCGCTTCGGCGCGTACGTCACCGACGGTGAGACGAACGCGACGCTGCGGACCGACGACAGCGTCGAGGAGATCACGCCGGAGCGCGGCTACGAGCTGCTCGCCGAGAAGCGTGCCAAGGGGCCCGCCAAGAAGAAGACGGCGAAGAAGGCTCCGGCAAAGAAGGCGCCGGCGAAGAAGGCGACCGCGGCGAAGAAGACGGCGACGGCCGCGAAGAAGACGACTGCGGCGAAGAAGACTGCGGCCAAGAAGACGACGGGCGCCGCGAAGAAGACCGCGGCGAAGAAGACGGCGTCTGCGGAGTCTTCGGAGGACTGACCTTCCGGGGCCCCGGGCGGGTTCCTGAACGCCGGGCGGGCTGGACGTGTGTCCAGACCGCCCGGCGTTGCTGCGTTCCGGGGCCGGTGCGGGGCGTGCCCGGCTGGGTGCGGGTGGGCGCCTGCGGCGGGCCTTGTCCCCTACCCGGTCCTTCCCGTGACCGGGGCTCCGCCCCGGAGCCCGCTCCTCAAACGCCGGAGGGGCTGGAGGTACGCAGGGAGGGCTTGGAATGCACCCCGGAGAGGCTGCGGTGAAGAGGGGCTGAGGGGCTGCGGGGCTGGGCGGTACCCCGGAGGGGTTGGGGGAGACGGTCGGGGAGGCTTGCCGTGAGAGGTCCCGAGGGGCTGGGCGGGCGTTCGGACGCGCTGAGGGGGATCTGCGGAGGCGCTGGTGGGAGAGGTCCTGAGGGGTGGGAACCGTTCCGGGCGGCGGCGCGGATCGGTGGGTCTGCGGTCGTATGTTCGGACGCGGGCCCCGGGTACCGGTCCGCTCCCGATAGGCTGGGCGGATGACGCGAGCCGAGCAGCCAACGGTCGTGAGCCCCACCTCCGACACACTTGCCGCAGACTCACGCGAGCGCGCCGTACGAGCCCTGTTGCGTGTTCCCCCGCTGAAGCGGTTGTGGAGCGCCCAGCTCGTCGGCAGTACCGGCGATGCACTCGCCCTTCTCGTGCTGGTGTTGCTGTCGCTGCAAGCGGCGGTCCTTGAGGGCTCATTCGGATCCGGATACCGCGGGGCGGCCTTCGCCGTCGCTGCCGTCTTCGGGGCCCGGATTATTTCCACCCTGCTCTTCGGAGCCGTACTCCTGGGTCCGTTGACGACCCTGACGGCCCCAGGAGGGCCGCTCGACCGGCGGTGGCTGATGATCGGCGCCGACGGGCTGCGGCTCGCGCTGCTGGTCGTCGCCCCGCTGTGGATCGACTGGGTGCCCGACAAGGCCCTCATGATGATCCTGATCACCGTCTTCGTCACCGGTGCGGGTGAACGTCTGTGGACGATCGCGAAGGACGGGGCGGCGCCCGCGCTGCTGCCCGCCCCGCCGATCGAGGGCGCCGCGGTGCGCCCGCTGCCGGACCACCTCGACACCCTGCGTCGGCTCTCCCTGCGTACGGACTTCGCGGCCGTTCCGGCCGCCGCGGCCGTTCTGCTGGTCGCTACGCTCATCGGCAATCTGCTGGGCTCGGGCCTGGAGTGGTTCTCCTTCCACCAGGCGGCCCTCGGCTCGTACGTCGCGGCCGGGCTGTTCTCCGCCTCCATCTCCACCCTGTACTTCCTGGAGCTGCCCGGTTCGCCGACGCCCCGTCCGCGCTCGCCCCTGGAGGGGCTGCGCCGGCCGTCCGCCGGCAGTGGACCCGACAAGGGCCGCACCGGCGCCGTCCCGCTGATCGTCGCGACCTGTGCCGCGGTCGCCGGAGCGATCGCGGCCGCGGCCGCCGTCGCCGTACTGCACGCCGCCGACCTCGGCGGCGGACCCGTCACCTTCGCCCTGCTGATCCTCGCCCTGACCGGCAGTACGGGCGTCGGCATCCGCACCGCGCAGAAGGTGCTGCCGGCCCTGTCGCGCCGGCGGCTGCTCTCCCTGGCCACCGCCGTCACCGGAGTCGCCCTGCTGACGATGGGCCTGGTGCCGGACACGGCGACCGTTGTCCTCGTCGCCGTGCTCGCCGGATACGCGGCAGGTGTCGCAGCGAACACCGGCCACGTGCTCGTCGACCAGGAGACCGAGGAGTTCTGCCGTGCCCGGACCACCGAGCACCTCCAGGCCGTCGTCCGGGTCCTGATCGCGCTCGGCGCGGTCGGCGGCCCGCTGGTGGCCGCCACCATCGGCACCCACCGGCTGACCGCGGGCGACTTCGTCTTCGCGCACGGCGGCGCCGCCTTCACCCTGATGCTGATCGGCGCACTGCTGCTGCCGGTGGCCGCGATCGTCCTCGCCAAGACGGACGACCGCGCCGGAGTGCCGCTCCGCCGCGATCTGCGCGAGGCGCTGCGCGGCGGTGACCCGGCGGTCGCCCCCGCCGCGACCGGTTTCTTCCTCGCCCTGGAGGGCGGTGACGGAGCGGGCAAGTCCACCCAGGTCGAGGCGCTCGCCGAGTGGATCCGTGCCAAGGGCCACGAGGTCGTCGTCACCCGTGAGCCGGGCGCGACCCCCGTCGGCAAGCGGCTGCGCTCGATCCTGCTCGACGTGTCGTCGGCCGGCCTCTCCAACCGCGCCGAGGCGCTGTTGTACGCCGCCGACCGCGCCGAGCACGTCGACTCGGTCGTGCGTCCGGCGCTGGAGCGGGGCGCGATCGTCATCTCCGACCGCTACATCGACTCGTCCGTCGCCTACCAGGGTGCGGGCCGCGATCTCGCGCCGACCGAGATCGCCCGGATCTCGCGCTGGGCGACGAGCGGGCTCGTCCCGCACCTGACGGTGCTCCTGGACGTCGACCCGCAGACCGCGAGGGAACGGTTCACCGAGGCGCCCGACCGGCTGGAGTCCGAGCCGCCCGAGTTCCACGCCCGGGTCCGGTCCGGCTTCCTGACGCTGGCCGCCGCCGATCCGACGCGCTACCTGGTGGTGGACGCCGGCCAGGAACCTGAGGCGATCACCACGGTCGTACGTCACCGGCTCGACCAGCTCCTTCCGCTCTCCGAGGCCGAGATCAAGGCCCGGGAAGCGGCGCGCAAGGCCGCCGAGGAGGAGGCCAGGCGCCTCGCCGAGGAGGAAGCCGCGCGCAAGGCGGAGGAGGAGCGCCTGGAGCGTGAGCGACAGGAGCAGCTCGCCAAGCTCCGTGCCGAGGAGGAGGAGCGCAAGCGCCTCGAGGAGGAGGAAGCGCGCCGTCGCGAGGCCGAACGCCAGGCGGAAGAGGCCAGGCAGCGTGCCGAGGAGGCCCGCCGGGTCGCCGAGGAGGAGCGCGCCCGGGTCGAGGCCGAGGACGCGGCCCGCGAGGCCGAGCAGGCGCGGCTGCGCCGCCAGGCCGAGGAAGAGGCGCGGCTCCGCCAGGAGGCCGAGGCCCGGCGCCTGGAGAAGCAGCGCAAGGCGGAGGAGTCACTGCTCCGCGCCGAGGCTGCGCGCCGCCAGGCCGAGGCCGATGCGGCCGCGGCAGCGGAGAGCGCCCGTGCGCAGGCGGCCGCCGCCCAGGCGGAAGCCGATGCCGAGGCGGCTGCGGCAGCGAGGGCTGCGCGTGCCGCCGGGCAGTCCGGGACATCCGATCGGTCCGATCGGTCCGTTTCGGACAGTGAGCTGACGGTGCCGACCCCGATCGTCAACCCGAACGAGATCACGCAGCCGGTGCCCTCCCCGGTGGACCCGCAGTCAGGGTCCGGGCGGCCCCGCAGCGCGTCGCAGTCCGCGCCCTGGCCTTCCGACGAGGCCGAGACGGCGATGATCCCGAAGGTCTCCGACACGTCCGGACATCCGGGTGCGGCGGACGAGACGGCGGTGCTTCCGCCGGTACGGGATACAGGTAGGGACACGGCACGGGACAGCGGACGGAACGCCGGACGCGACGCCGACCCCGCGGACCGGGTGCCGCGCGGCATCTTCCGGGACGAGCGCCCGTCGCCCTCCGTACCGGAGGGCGAGAACGAGCGCACCCGCGAGCTGCCGCAGATCACCGACCCGCACGCGAGCCAGCACGCGGACCGGGATCAGCAGGAGCAGGCACCCCGGTCGCGCCGCCCCCGCCCCGACTGGGCGGAGGAGACCCCGCTGGACGATCTGCCCACCTTGGCGGACGAACTGCTCGGCGACCACGACGACGAGGGTCCCGCGCCCAAGGGCCGGGGACGCCGCCCGCGCCGCTGACCGGGTACGCCGATGGTCCCGCGCGAACAGGTGCGGGACCATCGGCGTTCCGGCGCGGTCAACAGGGCCGGCTGCCGACGCGGTCGACGGGCCGGCAGCCGGGGGCCGTTCGTCCGGCTGCCGGGATTGTCAGACCCGTCCCCCACAATGGGAAGCCGGATCGACGAAGGCCACGGCGACAGCCGTGACGAGAGCCACACAGGGCCGCCTCATGGTGGGCACCGCTGCGCTCGCCGCCGTCGTCGCGTTCGCCGGCTCCCTGCTGTTCTCCGGGCCGCCCCGGGTGAAGACGGC
>NZ_JBEOVJ010000057.1:0-53294 GCF_040295435.1 Streptomyces sp. NPDC002809 | reverse complement strand
ACACCTACGCCGACTCCCGCCGCACCGGCTCCTTCCTCCTCATCGACCCCACCGACGGCACCACCCTCACCGCCGGCATGGCAGGCACCTCCTTCACCGCCGGGGAAGAGGAAGCCCGGTCGTGACCCGTGACGGAACACGCCGCTCCGCGCTCCGGCTCATGGCGGCTCTCCCCGCCGCCGCCCTCGGCGCCTGCGGCTACGGCTCCGAGGCCACGAAGGGTTCGGTCTCCGGCCCGGCGCCACGCCCCGGGGCGAAGGAACTGTCCGCCCGCGAGGTCCGCATCGGCTACTTCGGGACCGTCGTACAGGCCACCGCGCTCGTCGGCATCGGCGAGGGGCACTTCGCCGCCGAGCTGGGCGGGACCAGGATCCGCGCTCAGGTGTTCAACGCCGGTCCTGCCGAGATCGAGGCCCTCAACGCCGGCTCGGTCGACATCGGCTGGATCGGCCCCTCCCCCGCCGTCAACGGATACGCGAGGTCCGGCGGCCGGAACCTGCGCATCATCTCGGGCTCCGCGTCGGGAGGCGTCTCCCTCGTGGTCGATCCCGCGAAGATCGGCACGGCCGCCGATGTGAAGGGCCGGAGAATCGCGACCCCGCAGCTCGGCAACACGCAGGACGTGGCCCTCCTCCACTGGATCACCGCCCAGGGATGGTCCGTTGACGGCCGGTCCGGCAGGGGCGACGTCACCGTCATCCGGCAGGACAACAAGGAGATTCCCGGCTCGTTCCTGCGCGGGAGCGTGGACGGTGCCTGGGTCCCGGAGCCGACCGCGGCCCGGCTGGTCGCCGACGGCGGAAAGGTCCTCCTCCACGAACGGGACCAGTGGAGGGGCGGCCGGTTCGCCGTCACGAACGTGATCGCGTCCCAGCGGTTCCTCACCGAGCACCCGGACGTGGTGGAGGCCGTGCTCAGGGGGTCGGTGAGAACCAATGCCTGGATACGAGGGCACCCGGACCGCGCCGGAGCCGCCGTCAACGCCCAGCTGGAACGGCTCACCGGCAGGAAGCTGCCCGCCCCGGTGCTCCGTCACGCGTTCGCCGACGTGGCCGTGCTCTACGACCCCCTCGCCGCCACGCTGCGGATCCAGACCGAGCGCGCGGTGCGGGCCGGGATGACCGAGGCCCCGGACCTGAACGGGATCTACGATCTGCGCCCGCTGAACAGGGTCCTGCGCGACCGGGGTCTCGACCCCGTCGACGACACAGGGCTCGGCATCGAGTAACTCCCCTTCCGCAGCTCGTACGGAGACCCACTCATGATCACTGCTCTGCCCACGTCCACCGCCCCAGGCGGCAGCGCCGGGACAACGGCGTACGCGGCCCGTCTCTCGCTCGTCTCGAAAACCTTCGGCCGCTCCCCTGCGCAGCCGGTGCTCGACGGCGTCTCGCTGGACGTCGCACCGGGCGAGTTCGTCACCCTGCTCGGGGCCTCCGGCTGCGGGAAGTCGACCCTGCTGAATCTGGTCGCCGGGCTCGACGAGCCGACCTCGGGCACCCTCAGCGTTCCGGACGGCCGTCCCGCCCTCATGTTCCAGGAGCACGCGCTCTTCCCGTGGCTCACCGCGGGCAAGAACATCGAACTCGCCCTGAAACTGCGCGGAGTGCCGCGCGGCGAGCGACGGGAGAAGGCCGACCGCCTGCTGTCCCTCGTCCGCCTGGACGGGGCGCACGGCAAGCGGGTGCACGAACTGTCCGGCGGGATGCGCCAGCGCGTCGCACTGGCTCGGGCGCTGGCTCAGGAGAGCCGGCTGCTGCTGATGGACGAGCCGTTCGCCGCGCTCGACGCCATCACCCGGGACGTGCTGCACGACGAGCTGACCCGGATCTGGCGCGAGACGGGGGTCTCGGTCCTCTTCGTCACCCACAACGTGCGCGAGGCGGTACGCCTGGCCCAACGGGTCGTGCTGCTCACGTCCCGGCCCGGCCGGATCGCCCGCGAGTGGACGGTCGGCATCGAGCACCCGCGCCGCATCGAGGACACCGCCGTGGCGGAACTGTCCGCCGAGATCACCGACCACCTGCGAAGGGAGATCCGCCGCCATGGCCGGCACTGATCTCCCGGGCCCCGGCCGGGCCGCCGCCCAGGAGAACGACAGCACGGACGGACTGGCCCGTCTCGAGGCCGGACTCGACGCGCTGGACGCCCGCCCGCAGACGGTGCGCACGCCGTTCCGTACCGTCCTGCTGCGCAAGGTGCTCCCGCCGCTCGTCTCCGTCGCGCTCGTCCTGCTGCTCTGGCAACTGGCCGTCGCACTGCACCTCAAGGAGACCTACCAGCTTCCCCCGCCGCTCGACGTCTGGGATGCGCTCGCCAAGGAATGGCGCAGGGGGACCATCCTCGACGTGGTATGGCAGAGCGTGTCGCGCGGAGGGGTGGGCTTCGCGGTCTCCCTCGCCATCGGCACTCCGCTCGGACTGCTCGTCTCGCAGACACCGTGGCTGCGGACGGCCATCGGGCCGATCCTCTCGGGGCTGCAGTCCCTGCCCTCGGTGGCCTGGGTCCCGGCAGCGATCATCTGGTTCGGCCTCGGCAACACCACCATCTACGCAGTGGTCCTGCTCGGTGCCGTCCCGTCCATCGCCAACGGGCTCATCGCCGGAATCGACCGGACGCCTCCCCTCTATCTGCGAGCGGGGCAGGTCATCGGCGCACACGGCCTCAGCCGGATCCGTCATGTCCTGCTGCCCGCCGCACTGCCCGGGTACGTGGCCGGTCTCAAGCAGGGCTGGGCCTTCTCCTGGCGCTCCCTGATGGCCGCCGAACTCATCGCTTCCTCACCCGACCTGGGTGTGGGTCTGGGCCAGTTGCTGGAGACCGGCCGGGCCTACCAGGACATGCCTCTGGTACTGGGCGTCATCGTGCTGATCCTCGGGGTCGGCATCGGAGTGGAACTCCTCGTGTTCTCCCCGGTCGAGCGTCATGTGCTGCGCGGCCGCGGGCTGTTGGAGAGGTCCCGATGAGCCGGGCGGGTGCCGCGCCGCGGCGGTCGCCGGTCGCCCTGGCGGTGATCGCACACGGCAGCCGCGACCCGCGCCACCGGGCGACGGTGCGCGCACTCGTCCGACGGGTACGCGCGATGCGTCCAGGTCTGCGGGTGGCCGCGGGCTTCCTCGACCACTGTCCTCCCGGCGCCGTCCGGACGCTGGAGCGGCTGCACGACGAGGGAGTGCGCTCGGCCGTGGTGCTGCCCCTGCTGATCACCCAGGCGTTCCATGCCGGGACCGACTGTCCGGCCCTGCTGCGGGAGTTCGCGGTCCGCCGCCCGGACCTGTCCCTGCGGCAGTCGCGGGTGCTGGGCCCGCACCCCCTGCTGATCGCGGCTCTGGAGCGCCGCCTCGCGCAGACCGGGGTCACCGCCGGGGACCGCTCGAAGACCGGGATCGTGCTCGCCACCGCGGGCAGCTGCGATCCGGAGGCGAACGCGGATGTCGCAGCAATCGCGCGGGAGTGGCGGCACACCGGTTGGTGCGCCGTGCGGCCCGCGTTCGCCTCCACCGCCCCTCCCGGCACGGCGGATGCCGTCCGCTCCCTGCGTGCGGACGGCATCCGTCAGGTGGTGGTCTCCCCCTGCTTCGTGGCACCCGGAATGCTTGCCGACCGGGTGGCGCGCGAGGCGTCGGCGGCGGACCTGCTGGCTCCGGTACTGGGCGACGCCCCGGAGATCGCCGCTCTCGTCCTGCACCGCTACGACGAGGCGCGGGCAGGCCGGCCGGTTCGGGCCGGAGCCTCTCGTTCGGACCCCGAGGTCGGAGATCAAGCTAAGGGCTGTCCCGTATTCCCTGGCGGGCGCGCGACGACAGCTACGGCACCTCGCCGCGTTGTCGGAACGTCCGAATACATCCAGTATGCGGATGCTCCTCCGCCTTGCGATGCACCGCATCCGACGCCGCGCGCCGATCCACCACGGATTACGGGACAGCCCTCAGGTCAGCAACGGGTCATGCGTGAGAATGGCCTTCTCGTACTGCCTCAACGCAGGCGTCGGCTCGATGCCGAGGTTCTCCACGAGGTTCCGCCGGCAGGCACGGTACACATCGAGTGCGTCACGCTGACGGCCCGTCCGGTAGAGCGCCCGCATGAGCAGCATGCAGAACTTCTCGTGGGTGGGGTTCTGCGCGTAGAGCTCCGCGAGCTCGGGAAGAACCTGCGCATGCCTGCCCACTTTGAGCTCCAGCTCGTAGAGGAGCGTGAGGGCCGAATGACGGGATTCCACGCACTTGGCTGTTGCCGCTTGACAGATCGGCCCCCCGGCCAGCCCTCCGAAAACCGGACCGCGCCAACGGGAAAGGGCTCCCCGGAGTATCTCTATTCCGGTTCGCGGATTGATGGATTCCTCTTTCTCGAGCAAATCCTCGATGGAATCCAGGAAAACGTAGGCGTCGATTTCCGAGCGGTCGGCCCGGAACAGGTACCCCGAGGGGCTGCTGACCACGCGCGGCCCCGCACCCGTCGACTCCAGCGCACCCAGGCTGCGGCGCACCCTGCTCACCTGGGCCTGCAGGGCGTTCTCCACCTTGGCGGGTGGCGTGTTCCCCCACAGCTCCCGGACCAGGGCCTCGACCGTGACGAGAGCTCCCCCCGATACGAGCAGCGCCGCCAGCAGCGTCTGCTGCATCACTCCAGTGGGCCGCAGCACGCACTGCCGGCCCTCGTAGACCTCTATGACCCCTAGTACTGAGAAGTACACTGCTCCGCCCCCGTGGATGCCGTGCATGAAAAAAGGTGCCCTGCGACTCCCCCGGGTAGGGGAAGGAGGACACCGTTCAGATCTGCCTCGGACAGCACTGTATCCGGACAATTACCAATACCTCCGGCAGCCCATACCCGCCAGGGTCTTCTTATGTCGACGAGATCCTTACCGTAGAACTTGCGCACCGAATCCCCCATTGATCGAGAACGCTTCTTCGGCCCGCACCCCCGAGCCCCCCACATTTAGTCCAACTCGAAACCACTTACTTGGACCAATTCATTCGCCGGGGTGAGCGCAAGGCTAACCGAACCTTCGTGCGATACTAATAGGCCATCTCGGCGGGCGTCAATCAGCTCAAGAACTGTGACGCAATTCCGCATACATGAAGTTGCGTTTTAGGGGTCGCGGCCGACCTGCGCGTAATGCCGTCCGCCCGCCCCTCCCGGCACGGGCGCCTCCTGCGCCCCACCTCCCGGAACGCCGCAGCCCAGCCGCCCGCCCGGCGCGATCCGGAGGGCGCCCCACCGCCCCGGACCGCCGAAGGCCGAGCGGTGGGCGGTTGGCCGAATCCGCCATCCGTGGCCGGAGACATCCGGCCACCCGCATACACCCCCGTACCGTACGGCGCGCATGTACCTATGGAAAATGCCAGAACTCCCACCTGGAGTAAGCACGTTGCGTAATCTCGGGGTCACAGCCGCACGCAGCGTCGGAGGGGAGTCCGCGTGCCCGGAATCGACGAGTGCCTGCTCGACGTCATGAGACTGCCCGGTGCCCGTGGCGCCGCCGTGGTCGACTGGACGAGCGGTCTCGCCCTCGGCACCATCGGCGACTCGCCCAACGGCGATCACGAGGCCACCGCCGCGGAGACGGCGGAGGTGGCACGGATGGCGGCCGAACAGCCCGCCTTCGCGGCCGGCTTACCGGAAGCGCCGACCGCCGCTTCCGGTACGGACGCCACGGGAATCCCGCCCGTCGAGGACGTCATCGTGACGACCCGCGCCGGCTACCACATCCTCCGGTTCGTCGAGACGGACTTCGACAGCAGCGTCTTCCTCCACCTGTGGCTGGACCGCGCGGAGGGCAATCTGGCCCTGGCCCGGATACGGCTGGGCGAGATGGCCGAGCGGCTGGTCCTCGCATGAGAGCCGCCGCCCCCGCCACGGCCACCGTCCTCTCACCCATGCTCCAGCGCCTCGCCACCGAACGGGCCACCGGTGCCCTGATGCGCGACCGCGGCACCCTCTACCTGGCCGACGGCAAGGTGGTGCACGCCGAGAGCCCGGCCACCCCCGGCATCGACGTCCTGCTCACCCGGGGCGGATCGCTGCACCGCGAGGGATGGTGGGACGCGGTCGCCCGGGCCGGTGCCGGGCAGCGGGTGGGCCGCTACCTCGTGGACAGCGGCACGGTGCCGGGCGGCGCCCTGGAGCTGTGCCACCTGGGCGCCCTGTACGACGCGGCGTTCTTCGCCCTCGCCCCGACCAGGACCCCGGCCCGCTTCCGCTACGGGGTGGCCCACTGGATCGGCCCGGTCCGCCCCGTCCCCGTGGACGCCGTGCAGCGCGAGACCCTCCGGCGCCGGGAACTGCTGGAGCGGATCTGGCCCGAGGCCGTGACCGACAGCGCCCCCCTCGTACGGACCGGCCGTCCGGCCGACTCCCCCGTGCCGCCGCGCCAGCGCCGCGTACTGGAGCGCGTGGACGGAGTGCGTACCGCGACGGACATCGCGCAGGAGCTGGGCAGGTCGGCGTTCCACACCCTGGTCGACCTGCGGCGGCTGGCGGCCGCCGGACTGGTCGCGGCGGCACGGGACAAGGCGGACCCGTCCGCTGCCGGCCGGATCACGCTTCCCGAGGTCACGGCCGACCCCGACGTCGCCCTGTTGCGCCGGCTCCGAGACGCATTGGAGGCCCTGTGATACGCGCGCTCAGACAGCGTGCCGGGAGGAGACAGCTGATGGTGCCCGAGGTCGAAGTCCAGGATGTCCTGGCCGAGCTCCAGCGGTTACGGGCCCGGGTTCCGCTCCTCTCCGGCGCACTCGCGGCCAGCACCGACGGACTCGTCCTGGCCCATGACACCCCCGGAGTGGAGGCGGAGGGCGTCGCCGCCCTGACCGCGGCCGCCCTGGGCGTCTCCATCCGGATGACGGACGCGACCGGCCGCGGCGGCTTCCGCGAACTGCTCGTACGCGGCGAGACGGGATACATCGCGACGTACGCCGCCGGCTCCTCCGCCGTGCTGACCCTGCTCGCCGAGGACCGCATCAACGTCGGCCGGCTCCATCTCGAGGGCCGCAGGTCCGGTTCCCGGATCGGCGAGCTCGTCGACGCCGCCCTGGAGCGCGCCCCGCAGCCCGCACCCGGCAGCCGGGGGCCGGCGCCCCGCGCCGCGCAGCAGCCCGGCCCCCTGCCGCACCGCACGACATGACCCGCACGAGCCCGGCATGACCCAGAAACGGAACCGGTCGTCCCGACCGGTCAGGGAAAGGAAACGAGCACTCATGGCGAACACCGAAGCGTCACTGAAGGAAGCGATGTCGTCCATCGAGGGCACCACCGGTGTCGCCCTCGTCGACTACACGAGCGGCATGGCGCTGGGCACCCTCGGCGGCGGCAAGGACTTCAACCTGGAGGTCGCGGCCGCGGGCAACACCGACGTCGTACGGGCCAAGCTCCGCACCATGGAACACCTCGGCATCCAGGACGAGATCGAGGACATCCTGATCACCCTGGGCACCCAGTACCACCTGATCCGGCTGCTCAAGACCCGTGGGAACAACGGCCTGTTCCTCTACCTGGTGCTGGACTCCAGCCGGGCCAACCTGGCCATGGCCCGCCATCAGCTGAAGAAGATCGAGGCCGACCTGGAGGTCTGAGACCTCTGCCTCCGAGGCCTCGGCGCAGCCCCCTGCGTCAGCGGGAGCGTCGCGCCCCACCGGGCGCGGCGTCCCCCGCCACGGGCCCCGTCGTCCGGTACGCCCTGACCTGCTTGCCGACGGGCCGCCCGTGCTCCACCCAGTCCGTGCGGACCCAGTACAGGACGTCGTCCCGGCGCTCCCGCTGCCCGATCCGGACGGCCTTCGCCCAGAGCCCGGCACCGGCCCCGGCGAGCACCAGCCCGCCCGCCCCGGGCACGGCGAACGCGCTGGCGACCGCCAGGAGGAACGCCCCGAGCAGCCACCAGCGGTGCCCCCGGCGCCAGTTGCGGACGGTCACGGCCCGGTCCTGGAGGAAGTCGGTGCGGCCGGCCCGGGTGGCGCCCCGGGCGAGCGAGGCGTACCGCCCGCCGCGCGCCAGTGCCACGACGGCCATGGTGACCAGGAACAGTGCAGCCCCTGCCAGCAGTCCGATGCGCCGGCCGGTGAGTCCCGGCACCAGTGACCCGATGGCCGCCGCGACCAGCCCCGGCCACCAGAGGGGCGCTGCTCCGGCCCGTACGATCACGGCCACTCTCGCCAACGACTGCGATCCGCGCCCCACGTCCATGCCCCTCTCGACAGCTCCTGCACCCGTTCCGTGGGCGCAGATTAGATGCCGTACATGAGCGATGTCTGAGAAACGGCAGGATGCCCGCGGGGCCGCGGTTCACTCGACGAAGAGGCTCCGCGCCGCCGCCCGTGCGTCGAACTCCTCCAGCCTGGCCTGCGCGTCGGGCAGGTCGTCGCACATGGCCTCCAGCAGCACCCGCCCGAGCAGCATGGGCGCACAGGCGGTGTCGAAGGCGAGCCCGGTTCCGACGGCCGCGGGAATCAGCAGATCGCTGTGCGCGGCCACCGGTGCGAAGGCGGAGTCCGCGACCGACACCACGGTCAGCCCCTGCTCCCGGGCGTAGGCCAGCGTGTCCACGACCTCGCGGGGGTGGCGGGGCAGCGCGAAGCAGAGCAGCGCACCGGCACCGGCCCGCCGGGCCGTGTCGATCCGGTCGTGCAGCATGCTGCCGCCCTCGTCGAGCACCCGGACGTCGGGGTGCACCTTGGCGGCGAAGTACCCGAACCCGCGGGCCTGCGAGGAGGCGGCGCGCAGCCCGAGCACGAGCAGCGGGCGCGAGGCGGCGAGCAGCTTTCCGGCCCGTTCGACCGGCCCCGGGTCGGCGAGCAGCTCGGCGAGGTGGCGCAGATTCTCGATCTCGCCGAGTACCGCCTGCTGGTACTCGTTGTACGTGTCCTCCCCGCCGTCCTCGGCAGTTCCTCCCGGGGCGACCTCACGCAGGTGTTTGCGCAGCGCGGGATAGCCGTCGAACCCGAGGGCGACGGCGAACCGGGTGACGGAGGGCTGGCTGACCCCGGCCAGTTCGGCCAGTTCGACGCTGGACAGGAACGGGGCGTCGCCGGCCCTGCGCACCATCGAGTGCGCGATGCGCCGTTGCGTGGGCGTGAGCCTGCGCCCCTCGAACAGCTGCTGCAACCGTGCCGCCGGGCTGCTCCCGCTCATCCTGTCCCCTCGGTAGATCCGTCGCGCCGGGATCCGGCACCGACGGATCCATTCAGCCAGCAAGCCGTCTGCATGTCCATATGCAGACGGCTTCGTGCGGCTTGTTCCCGACCCACCCGGCTGCCCGCAGGGCCTGGGCCCCGGCAGCACGGTGCGGACCGGACGGGTCCGTCAGCGGGCGGCTCTGCCGTCCAGGACCTCGACGACCGACACCCAGGCGTTCCAGCGCCGGACGGTGACCCGCATCGTGCGGCCGTCCTTCACCGTGCCGGACCACGCGCTGCTTCCCGTCCCCTCTTCGTCCGCGGTCGGTGGCGCGGACGTCAGACCGCACGCCGTCATCGCACCGCGCAGCCGGGTCAGCTGTTCGCGCGCCGTGGCCGCGTCGTCGTACGTGACCAGGCGGTGCTGGGCCAGGGCGTCGTCACGGCCCCGGTACTGCAAGCTGTACCGCTTCTGATCCGGCTCGTCCGTCGCGGCGAACGAAGCGGGGCACGCCTGGTCGAGGCCCACCTGCGGCAGCGGGCCGCCCTGCGGTCCCGCGTCGGTCGGCAGACCCTCGTTCGCCTTCCAGTGCCACTGCGCGTACCCGGGCAGTTCGTCCGCCTCCCGCATCTGGACCACACCATCCGTCAGGAAGGGGTTCTGCGGGGCGACGGCGACCGTGCCGTGGCCCGTGACCGGGGACTCCGGCAGAACGACGGCGCACACCCCGGCAGTCACCAGCACGGCCGCTCCCGCCAGCGCCCGGGCCGCACGGCGGCGGGTCCGCCTCCGCCGGCCCTGCGTGCGGATCTCCTCGGCGGCGGGCAGCCGCACCGCGACGCCCTCCAGCAGCTCCTCCACATCAGCCATGGTGGACACTCCCCTCCCGCTCGGCACCGAGCATCGTGTCGGCGAGCCGTTCGCCGAGAATCCTGCGGGCCCGGTGGAGCCGGGTCCGTACCGCACCGCTCGACATGCCCGTCTCCCGGGCCACTTCCTCCACCGGGAGGTCCAGCAGGTGGTGCAGGACCACGGCCTGCCGCTGGTCACCGCTCAGCTTCCTCAGCGCCTCGACCAGCGCCACCCGGTCCTCCGAGAGCCCCGGCACGTCGGTGGCCGCACCGTGCCGGAAGTGCGCCCGCACCCGGTTGCGCGTCCTGCGCCAGGTACTGATCCCCAGTCGTACGGCCACCGTCCGCACCCAGGGCAGCGGGTCTCCCTCCGCGGTCACCTTGTCCCAGCGCTGCCACGCCCGCACGAACGCCTCCTGTACCGCGTCCTCCGCCTCACCCAGGTCCCCCGTCACCGCATAGACCGTCGCGATCAGGCGCTTGGCGGTCGCCGCGTAGAACGCGTCGAACGCGTCCGCATCCTCGGATCCTGCTGTCATGGCCCCCGTCCGTCTCTTCGCGTATTCACGAGAACTGCTTCTTCCCTGTACACGCGCCGGCGGGGCCGGATGTTACGCACCACTTTCCGGGCCGGACGCCGGAGCGGTGGGAAACAGGGGGGTTAGCCCCACTGACCCGGACGCCCCCTCTTCGTACCGTGGAACCATGGACGCACCCGACACCGAGCTCAAGAAGGAGCTCAAGGCCACCCTGCAGGCCCGCAGCGAGCTGGGGGCCGAGTACGAGTCCGCGCTCGTCGAGTCGTTTCTGGAGAAGGTCGAGCAGCGGCTCGACGGCACGCTCGACCGCCGGGTCCGGCGGCATCTCGCGGAGCAGCAGATCGTCGTGGCCCGAGGGGCGCGCGCTCCGGAGCCGCCGCTGGGGCACTTCGGTGAGCGCTACGGGTTCGGGATCATCTCGCTGGTCCTGGCGATCCCGCTGTCCGCCATCGGTGTCGCGAACGCGGGTATCGACGGGCTCGTCGTGGCCTGGCTCGGCATCGTCGGCGTCAACGCCTTCCAGGCGGTCCACGGCGGACGGCTGTTCAGGCGCCGGGAGAAGGAGCGGCGGACGGCGTCCGACTGGGAGGACTGAGCGGCACGCTCCCACGACGCAGTCATGCCTGGCGGGTCGGCAGCACGACGAGCTGGCGCAGGTTGACGTGGCGGGCCCGGCTGGTCGTGTAGGCGATCAGGTCGGCGATCTCGTCGCTCGACAGCCCGCCGAGCGCGTCGAACATGCCGTCGAGCTGTCCGCCGAGTTCCGCGTTGTCGACGTGTCCGGCCAGTTCGGAGTCGGTGAGGCCGGGCTCGATGTTCGTGACGCGGACGTCGCGCGGCCCGAGTTCGGTGCGCAGCGAGGCCGACAGGTGGGTGAGCGCGGCCTTCGTGGCGCCGTACACCGCGTAGTCGGGGAACGTGATGTGCGCACCGATCGACGAGATGTTGACCAGGTCCGCGGTACGGCCCTCGGCCGCGGCAGCGACCAGGTCGGCCGTGAAGGCCCGGATGATGCGCAGGACGCCGGTCACGTTGGTGTCGATCATCCGCTGCCACTCGTCGGCGCGGCCCGCGTCGACCGGGTTCGGCAGCATCACTCCGGCCGCGTTGACCACCAGGTCCACCCGGCCGAACTCCGCGTGCACCCGCTCGGCGGCGGCGTCCACGGACGCCTGGGCGGTGACGTCGGCGGCCACGGCGAGCGCCCGGCCGCCGTCGGCGGTGATCCTGGCGGCGAGCTCGTCCAGCCGCTCCGCGCGGCGGGCCAGCAGCGCCACCCGGACTCCTTGTGCGGCGAGCAGCCGAGCGGTCGCGTTCCCCATGCCGCTGGCGGCTCCGGTGATGACGGCGGTGCGGCCTGCGAGCGTTGCGTACGACATGTCCGTACTCCTTGAGGTGATTCCGCCGGGGAGTCCTCCCCGGCCGGTCCCCACTCTGTGACGGCGCGCGGCGCGTACCCAGGGATGCGTCTTTCCTGGGTCCGGCAGTACCAGGCTGGGAGACGGCCGGTCTTCTACGATCGGCGGCATGGACGGCGACCTCGGAGACTTCCTCCGCTCACGACGTGCCCGTATCCAGCCCGAGGACGTGGGGCTGAACTCCTACGGCAGAAGGCGCGTCCCCGGGCTGCGGCGTGAGGAGGTCGCCCAGCTCGCCGGGGTGAGCGTCGACTACTACATCCGGCTGGAACAGGGGCGCGGTCCCAGCGTGTCGGACGCCGTGCTCGACGCGATAGCCCGGGTGCTCCGGCTGGACGGGACGGAACACGCCTACCTGCGCACGGTGGCCCGCCCGGGGCCACGCACGACGACGCCGGCCGCCGGGCAGCGGGTACGCCCGGGGCTGCGGCTGCTGCTGGACACGCTCGACCGGGCTCCCGCCTTCGTCCTGGGCCGCCGGATGGACGTGCTGGCGTGGAACGCGCTCGGCGACGCGGTCGTCGACTTCTCCCGGATGGCCCCCGCCGCACGCAACATGCCGCGCCAGACGTTTCTCGAGCCTGCGGCACGCGAGCTGTACCCGGACTGGCCGGCCGTCGCGGCGGAGACGGTCGCCCATCTGCGGCTGGACGCGGGCCTGCACCCCGATGACAAACAGCTCGCCACCCTGGTCGGTGAGTTGTCGCTGAGGAGCGAGGAATTCCGCCGGCTGTGGGCGGACCACCAGGTGAAGGCGAAGACGTACGGCGTGAAGCGGATCGACCACCCGGTCGTGGGCGGGCTGACGCTCCCTTACGAGACGCTCGGCGTGCCCGGCGATCCCGGCCAGTCCCTGGTGGTCTACACACCGGAGCCCGGTTCGCGGACTGCGGAACGCATCGCGCTGCTGGCGAGCTGGGCGGCCGCGCCGCGAGCGCGGGAGGGTGACGAGGACGGGGAGGGGGCGCGCGGTCTCCGCGCATAGATGTGTCGCGGGGACCGCCGCACCCCCGGTTTCCCAGGGGGCGGGACGACGGCGGTCCCCGCGAAGGACGCGTTCCGGGTCAGGGCCGGTCTCGCATCCGGGCGACGGTGGAGGTCCGGGAGCCGCTCCGTAGTCCGTGTCGCCGTATCGGTGCCGGCGGGTTTCCCTGCCGACACCCACTAATCTGCCCGAGCCGTGTTAAGCCGGTGCTGCGGCCACGTGTCGCGCTCGTACCGTTTTCGCGAAGCCCGTGTTCCGGCCGGCCGACGGCCTACGGCTTGGCGGGCGTGGCCGTCGCGTCCTTGGCGAGGAACGCCAGCAGGTCCTGCCGGCTGACCACGCCCTTCGGCTTGCCCTCCACCAGCACGATCGCGGCGTCCGCCGCGCCCGTACCGCCGAGCACCGCCATCAGCTCCGCGACCGCCTCGCCCGAGCCGACCTGCGGCAGCGGCGGCGACATGTGCTTCTCCAGCGGATCGGTGAGCGAGGCCTGCTGGGCGAAGAGCGCGTTCAGCAGCTCCCGCTCGACGACCGAGCCGATGACCTCGGCGGCCATCACGTCCGGGTGCCCGGCGCCGGGCTTCACGATCGGCATCTGCGAGACGCCGTACTCGCGCAGCACGTCGATCGCCTCGCCGACGGTCTCCTCCGGGTGCATGTGGACGAGCGTCGGAATCGGGCCCGCCTTGTAGTCGAGGACGTCGGCGACGCGGGCGGACGGACCGGTGTCCTCCAGGAAGCCGTAGTCGGCCATCCACTCGTCGTTGAAGATCTTGCTCAGGTAGCCGCGGCCGCTGTCCGGCAGCAGGACGACGACCACGTCGTCGGGCCCGAGCCGCTTCGCGACCTCCAGGGCTCCGACGACCGCCATGCCGCAGGAACCGCCGACCAGCAGCCCCTCCTCCTTGGCGAGGCGGCGGGTCATCTGGAAGGAGTCCTTGTCGGACACGGCGACGATCTCGTCGGTGACGGTCCGGTCGTACGCCGACGGCCAGAAGTCCTCGCCGACGCCCTCGACCAGGTACGGCCGCCCGGAGCCGCCGGAGTAGACCGAGCCCTCCGGGTCCGCGCCGATGACCTTGACGGCGCCGCCGCTGGCCTCCTTCAGATAGCGGCCGGTGCCGCTGATCGTGCCGCCGGTGCCGACCCCCGCCACGAAGTGGGTGATCTTCCCGTCCGTCTGCTCCCACAGCTCGGGACCGGTGGTCTCGTAGTGGGAGCGCGGGTTGTTCGGGTTGGAGTACTGGTCGGGCTTCCAGGCTCCCGGCGTCTCACGGACCAGCCGGTCGGAGACGTTGTAGTACGAGTCCGGGTGCTCGGGGTCGACCGCCGTCGGACAGACGACGACCTCGGCTCCGTAGGCTCGCAGCACATTGATCTTGTCCGTGGACACCTTGTCCGGGCAGACGAAGATGCACTTGTAGCCCTTCTGCTGCGCGACGATCGCCAGGCCGACGCCCGTGTTGCCGCTCGTCGGCTCGACGATCGTGCCGCCGGGCTGCAGCTCGCCGCTCTGTTCGGCGGCCTCGATCATCCGCAGGGCGATCCGGTCCTTGACCGATCCGCCGGGGTTGAAGTACTCGACCTTGGCCAGGACCGTCGCCTGGATGCCTGCCGTGACACTGCGCAGCCTCACCAGCGGGGTATTGCCTACGAGGCTGATCATCGAATCGTGGAATTGCACCGTGTACTCCGGGGTCTCCGAGATGGTGCCGCAAGAGTATGCGTACGGGCACGAGATTGGGCGAAGCGATTGAACGACGGCCCCTTGGGGGCAGTTAGCTCTGTGTACGGCGGTGACGGCCTCACCCTCGATCGCGACGGACTCCGCCGACGGTCGCGGGCGATGCCGTAAGGCAACGAGGAGGTGGACCGGACTGTGTCGAGGGCAAGGGTGGCACGGCGGATCGCGGCGGGCGCGGCCTACGGCGGTGGCAGCGTCGGGCTGGTGGGCGCCGCGGCAGTGGGTGTCCTGCTGGCGGAGGTCCAGCTGGCGAAGCGGCAGGTGGGAGGCGGCACCGCACCGGTCCCGCCGAGCGCAGACGGGCGGTACGGGGTGGCGTTCGCCGGCCCTGCGGACCCGCTGCGGTTCGGGCTGCTCGGGGACTCCACGGCGGCCGGTCAGGGGGTGCGCCGGGCCGGGCAGACGCCGGGGGCGCTGCTCGCCTCGGGGCTGGCCGCGGTGTCGGAGCGGCCCGTGGATCTGCGCAACGTCGCGCAGCCGGGCGCCCGGTCGGACGATCTGGAGCGGCAGGTCTCGCTGCTGCTCGCGGATCCGTCCCGCACGCCGGACGTCTGCGTGATCATGATCGGTGCGAACGACGTGACGCACCGGATGCCCGCCACCCAGTCGGTGCGCTGTCTGACGACGGCGGTGCGCAGACTGCGTACGGCGGGGGCCGAGGTCGTCGTGGGCACCTGCCCGGACCTGGGCACGATCGAACCGGTCTACCAGCCCCTGCGGTGGCTGGCCCGGCGGGTGAGCCGGCAGCTGGCGGCGGCCCAGACGATCGGTTCGGTGGAGCAGGGCGGGCGCACGGTGTCGCTGGGCGACCTGCTGGGGCCGGAGTTCGAGGCGAACCCGCGGGAGCTGTTCGGCCCGGACAACTACCACCCGTCGGCGGAGGGCTACGCGACGGCGGCGATGGCGGTCCTGCCGACGCTCTGCGCGGTGCTCGGGCTGTGGCCGGAGACCGACCGGCTGGACGGGGCACGGCGCGAGGACATGCTGCCGGTGGCCAAGGCGGCCTCCCAGGCGGCCAGGGAGGCCGGTACGGAGGTCACCGGTGCCCGGGCGCCCTGGGCACTCCTCAAGCACCGCAGGCGGCGGCGTCTGCCCGCGGCCACGGAGCCGCACCCGCATCCGGAGATGCACGGAGAAGCGGGCGGCTCCACCAGGGTGGAGCCGCGTCCGGGCACCGACACGGGCACGTCGTCCCGGCATGCCTGAGGGCGCCCGCAGGGGCTCCACGACAGCGAAGCCGCCGCCGGAGCCGCAGCCGAGGACGCAGCCCCCGCGAGGGCGGACCCCGGCCTCGCCACCGGCGGACTGAGCGGTTGCTTAGAAAAGAGGCCCGCATCACATGCCCGGTCAGGTGACCTCAGCAGTACGTCCGGGTAACTTCCAGAGCAGTCCTGCCAGACAGCCTTCCAGCCCTCATGGAGCCGCGTGATGCCCGAAGCCGTGATCGTCTCTGCTGCCCGTTCGCCCATCGGCCGGGCCTTCAAGGGTTCGCTGAAGGACCTGCGCGCGGACGACCTGACCGCCACGATCATCCAGACCGCCCTCGCCAAGGTCCCGGAGCTGGACCCGCGGGACATCGACGACCTGATGCTCGGCTGCGGCCTCCCCGGCGGCGAGCAGGGCAACAACCTGGGCCGCATCATCGCCGTACAGATGGGGATGGACCACCTTCCCGGCTGTACGGTCACGCGCTACTGCTCGTCCTCGCTGCAGACGAGCCGCATGGCGCTGCACGCCATCAAGGCGGGCGAGGGCGACGTCTTCATCTCCGCCGGTGTCGAGATGGTGTCCCGCTTCGCGAAGGGCAACTCCGACAGCTGGCCGGACACCCACAACCCGTTCTTCGCCGACGCCGAGGCCCGCACCGAGGCCCGCGCCGCGGAGTCCGGCGCGAGCTGGCACGACCCGCGCGAGGACGGCCTGGTCCCGGACGCGTACATCTCGATGGGGCAGACGGCGGAGAACCTGGCCCGGACCAAGGGCATCACCCGTCAGGACATGGACGAGTTCGGCGTCCGCTCGCAGAACCTCGCCGAGGAAGCCCTGAAGAACGGCTTCTGGGAGCGCGAGATCACCCCGGTGACGACCCCGGACGGCACGGTGGTCTCCAAGGACGACGGCCCGCGTGCGGGGGTCTCCCTGGAGGGCGTGCAGGGCCTGAAGCCGGTCTTCCGCCCCGACGGTCTGGTCACGGCCGCCAACTGCTGCCCGCTCAACGACGGTGCCGCGGCGCTCGTGATCATGTCCGACACCAAGGCGCGCGAGCTGGGCCTGACCCCGCTGGCGCGGATCGTCTCCACCGGCGTCTCGGGCCTCTCCCCCGAGATCATGGGCTACGGACCGGTCGAGGCGAGCAAGCAGGCGCTGAAGCGGGCCGGACTGACGATCGACGACATCGACCTGGCCGAGATCAACGAGGCGTTCGCCGCCCAGGTGATCCCGTCCTACCGCGACCTGGGCCTGCCGCTGGACAAGGTCAACGTCAACGGCGGCGCCATCGCCGTCGGGCACCCCTTCGGCATGACCGGCGCGCGGATCACCGGCACGCTGATCAACAGCCTGCAGTTCCACGACAAGCAGTTCGGCCTGGAGACCATGTGCGTGGGCGGCGGCCAGGGCATGGCGATGGTCATCGAGCGGCTGAGCTGAGCCGGCCGAAGGAGACGGGCGGCCGGGCCGCGCCGTCGCGGGGCGGGCAGGGGCGGGTAGACGCCTCGGCCCGCCCCGTGACCGCCACTTTTCCGTGACGCTCCGGATCCGCCGGATCACCGGCCATCGGCGTCCGCCGGGCCCACACCGCCCTGCGGGCCCTTCAGCCGGACGAAGTGGCCGGTTCCGAGCCCCGACCGTGACCGAATCTCCCCCAGGATGTGACCTATCTCCTGGGGGAGACTCATTCCCGCAGGTCACACCCGCATCAGGGTTAAACCCCAGGCCCAAAGACCTGTCCAATTCGTGACGTAATGCACTGACACATGGTGTCGGTACAGGACAAGCTGATGTAGGAAGTCGGGGGATCGATTGAAACCGGGAGTATGTCAGTGAGCGCCATGCCTCTTGCCCTGTTGCTGACCACCGCCGCTGCCACGGCCGTGGGCACCGCCGCTCTGCACGCCGCTCACGGGCTGCGTCAGCAGGTATCCGCCCTGCGCAGAGAGCTGGCCGACGGCCGCGCCCGCAGTGCAGCCGTACCCGCTCAGAGCCGTAACGAAGCCACCCCGGCCGCGGAAATACGCGCTGCGGTCGCCGAGGCACTGGCCGAGGAACGGGAGCGCGAGCTCGCCGAGGCCCGTGCCTTCTGGGCCACGCAGGAGGCACGCGACGCCGCCGACGCCCCCTCCCTGCTGGGCGGCCTGGCCGGGCTGGGCGAGGACGCCCCGTTCTTCGTCCCGCGCCAGAGCGACTTCGCCGGTCTGGAGGCGATGGACCTCGACGCCACCGAGGCGTTCGAGGAACTGACGGAACTGGCCGAGCTGACGGAACTGGCCGACATGGCCGAGCTCCCGGAGACGGCCGAGTTCGCCGAGGACTCCCCCGAGCTGGCCGCCGCGCGCCGCCGCCACCCCTCGCACCCGGACTTCGTGCCGGTGCAGACCCCCGTCGTCACCGACCACGAGCGCACGGTGAACCGCCTGGAGGAGCTGGCCGACAGCCGGACGGAGCTCTCCGACGTGCGGCCCGGCCCGCTCGGCACGCTCGACGTGTACGTCTTCGCCGACGGCACCACGCTCTGCATGACCCCCGGCCACCGCGAGACGGCCGAGCAGCTGGCCGCGTCGCTGCGGGCGGGCGAGCACCCGGTGCTCCTGGGCGGCTCCGGTGTCTCCGGCGCGTACGCGCTGACGTTCTCGTGCGGCAAGGACAACGTCTACATACTGGCCGACCGCGTCATCGCGAGCTTCTAGCCCGCGGACCGGTCTCCGGCCCCACCCCAGGTACAGCGGCCCTCGCCGGCCGCTGCAGCAGCCCGGCGCGCGCGGTCACCCTGCGCGCACCCCCCGGGGCGAAGCCCCTCGCACCCCTTCAGGGCGAACGCACCACTCCCGGCGAACGCCCGCACACATCACTTACGCGAACGCCCGCGCACACCATTCGCGCGAAGGCCCGCGCGCACCACTCAGGCGAACGCCCGCACGGCCGCTGCCTCGACGAACTGCACGGCCTCGTCCAGCTCCACGGACGGGGCCATTTCCAGTGCCACGGCCAGGTCCCGCCCGGCGACGGCGAGCTGGTCACCGATGGCGAAGATCCCGGCGTCCGGCATGATCCGCGGCTCCCGCCCCGGCGTCTCGACGCGCTGCGCCCGCACCGACAGCTCCCGGGCCACGGCCAGCCCCTCGGCCGCCACTCCCCGCTGCAGCCTGCTCTGCGGGGCGGCGCGCAGCCGGTCGGCGAATCGGTCCACGGCGGTGATCAGGGGCGTCGTATCAAGCACCCCGCGACCCTACGCGCCCCTCCCGGGCTGTCGCCAACGGCTGAGGCAACGGAAAACGGCCCGCAGGCTCCGTCGTCCGGAGCCTGCGGGCCGTTCCCGCGATCAGGTGTCGGCGTGGTGACTAGTCGTCGCCGCTGAGGATGGAGAGCAGGCGCAGCATCTCCAGGTAGATCCACACCAGGGTCATGGTGAGGCCGAAGGCCGCCAGCCAGGACTCCTCGCGCGGGGCGCCGTACGCGATGCCGTCCTCGACCTGCTTGAAGTCCAGAGCCAGGAAGCACGCGCCGAGGATGATGCCGATGACGCCGAAGAGGATGCCGAGGCCGCCGCTGCGGAAGCCCAGGCCGTCACCGCCGCCGAACACGGCGAACAGCAGGTTGACCATCATCAGGAGCATGAAGCCCATGGCGGCGGCCATCACGAAGCCGTAGAACCGGCGGGTGACACGGATCCAGCGCATCTTGTACGCGAGCAGCACGCCGGCGAAGACACACATGGTGCCCATCACCGCCTGCATCACGACGCCCGGTCCGATGTAGGTGCTGACCGCGCTGGAGATGACCCCGAGGAACACGCCCTCGAAGGCCGCGTACGAGATGATCAGCGCGGGGACGGGCTTGCGCTTGAAGGACTGGACGAGCGACAGCACGAAGGCGATGATCGCGGCGCCGATCGCGATGCCGTACGACTTGCCCAGGTTGGCCTCGTCGACCGGCAGCAGGGCCCAGGCGGCCGCGGCGCCGAGCACTACCGTGCCCAGCGTCAGCGCCGTGCGGGTGACGACGTCGTCGATCGTCATCACACCGGAGCGCGGCGGCGCCTGCGGGGCGCCGTACCGGGTGTCCTGCTGGGCGTAGGGGTTCGTGGCGTACGGGTTCGGGGCGGTGCCCTGCGCGTACGGGTTGGCACCCGCTGCGGGGGCCCCGGCCTGCGGTGACGCGTTGAAGCCCGCGTGACCGTTGTCGCGGCTGAAGCCCCGTCGCGAGAAGACCGGGTTGCTGCTCCTCATCTCACTCCTTCATGGCCACCCAGCGTGGCCTTCCCACAAGAGTAATGGGTAGGCAAAACAATCTCCCTAGTGCCAGGGGAGGATCTTTCCGCGATCGCAACGCGGCCCGCCGCGCACTGTCAGCCGCCCGCCCCCGTGGCCCGCGACCCGCGGTCCGCACCCCCCGGGCCACGGGCCTGAGAAATCCCTGTGCGTTTCCGGGCGCAGCTGAGTATCACCCATAAAGTTCACGGAATTGTTGACGATCTCTTCGGGTGCTCACTACGTTCGAAAACCGGACGAGCGGCAGAAGCGGCGGGGGAACCTGCCGCGACGAGGAGACCACCGTGCAGCACAGGGCAGTGAAGCGAAGGACCGTCGTCATGGGAATCGGCGCGACGGCAGGGGTCGTCGCGGCCGGCGGCATCGCCGTGAACGCGCAGGCGTCAGCCGCCGGGAAGGGGGACTCCACGGCGCCCTCGGCGGCCCTGGTCTTCGACCCGGACGACTACACGGAGCTGACGGAGACGATCAAGGATGCCGCCGGCACCGATCACGTGGTGACGTACCACTTCTTCAAGCCGCGCAACTACGTCACCGCACCGAGCGACGACACCCACCAGAGCCTGGTGGTCAGCGTCCCCGTCACGATCGACGGCAAGGCGGTCGACGCCTCCCGCGCTCCCGTCGTCCTGGCGAACGCGGTGGGCGCCTACATGCCGTCCAGCGTCGCGACGGCCACCGGTGTGGGCCAGGCCGCGCTGGAGATGGGCTCCATGGGCGGCGGGACCGGCGGTGCGCCCTCAGGGGCGCCCGGCGGCACGCCGTCCGGTATGCCAAGCGGTATGCCTTCGGGCGGCCCGGGCGGGGGCGGCACGGGAGGCGTCAACGGGATGGTCAACCTGGCGAGGCTCGCGCTGGTCGCCGGCTACGTCGCCGTGGAGCCCGGCACCCGCGGCCGCAGCCTGACCGCATCGGACGGCACGGTCTACGGCACGGCTCCGGCGGTCATCGTGGACCTGAAGGCCGCGGTGCGCTACGTACGCTTCAACAAGGGCCGCATCCCGGGCGACACCGACCGGATCGTGTCCACCGGGACCAGCGCAGGCGGTGCCACGTCCGCGTTGCTGGGTGCGTCCGGCGACAGCCCCATCTACGACACGTACCTGAAGAAGGCGGGCGCGGCCCCGGCCTCGGACGCGGTCTTCGCGACCGGTGCCTGGTGCCCGATCACCGACCTGGAACACGCCGACGGCGCCTACGAATGGAACTGGGGCGCCCTCGTCGCCCAGTCCACCGGCAAGGTCGTCGACCAGACCGTCTCCAAGGCGCTGCAGGCGCAGTTCGCCGAGTACCAGGCCTCCCTGAAGCTGCGCGGCCTGAACGGCTACGGAGCCCTGACGGCCCGCAACTACGACGACTACCTGCTCACGACGTACATCCGGCCGTCCGCCACGAAGTACCTGGCGGCGCTGCCGGACTCCGAGCGCACCGCCTACCTGGCCGAGAACCCGTTCATCACCTGGTCCCGCTCCAAGGCCACCTTCACCTGGGCCGACTACGTCACCCACATCGGCACCAGGAAGAAGACCACCCCGGCCTTCGACGCCTTCGACCTGTCCGCCGGCGAGAACAACGAGTTCGGCGAGGGCACCGTCGAGTCCCGCCACTTCACCGCGTACAGCCTCAGGAACGACACGACCGGGCTCACCGGCAAGAGGCTCGACAGCGACATCCCCGAGAAGCTCGACCTGATGAACCCGATGTACCACCTCGTCAAGAAGCGCAACCCGAACCGGTCGAAGCACTGGTGGATCCGCCTGGGCACCGGCGACACCGACACCTCGCACGTCATCTCCGCCAACCTCGCCGCCGCACTGGACAACCTCGGCGACGACGTCAACCACTCGTTCTACTGGGACCAGGGCCACGCCACCAACGCCGACCCCGGCGACTTCATCGCCTGGATCGCCAAGGTCACCGGCTCCAGGCGGTAGCCCCCTCCCCCACCCCGGAGTTGGGAGTGATGTGGGCGTCCGCCCACGCGCCCGAGGCCGCACCTCCCGCGCCCACTTCACTCCCGACTCCCCGAAGATCCGGCCGCCTCATCCCTCCGCAGCCTCCCGTGCCGCGCGCTCCACCCGGTCCCGGTGGCCCGCCCACCAAGTCGCTTCGCCGGGTGCCACGTTGCGGCCCTCCTTCCGCTGCCCGGTCGCCCCGTCGATCAACTCCCTCACGACGTCGGCGTGCCCGGCATGGCGCTGGGTCTCGGCGACCATGTGGACGAGTACCCGGTGAAGGGTCAGCTCCTTCCCCTCTCCCCCGGGAAGCAGGCCGGTCGCGTCGAGGTCCAGCGCGTCGATCGTCGCGTCGGAGTGGGCCCACACCCGGCGGTACTGCGCGACGATCCCGTCACGCGTCTCGTCGGCCGTCGCCCACAGGTCCGCGTTCGGCTCGGCGTCACCGGCGATCCAGAGATCCGGCGCATCGACCGGCCGCCCGAAGGTATCGCCGAAGTAGAAGGCCTCGGCGCCGGTGACGTGTTTGACGAGGCCCAGCAGGTTGGTGCCGGTGGAGGTCAGGGGCCGCCGGATGTCGTACTCCGACAGGTCCTCCAGCTTCCACAGGAACGTGTCACGGGCGTCCTGCAGGTACACGTGCAGGTCCTTCTTGTAGCCGGCCTCTTGCCCTGTCCCAGTCATGAAGTCACTCTGCCGGACAACCGATCCGTGTCCAACGGCTTTCCCGCCGGGCGGCCCGCTCGGTGAAGGTTGAGCACCGATGTGCCTCATCGGTTTGCCGCCCGCCACCCGGTCGGATAGGAAGCTTGCATGCTCAGCGGTAACAAGGTCGGGCTCAGGGCCCGGCACGATGACGACATCCCGGTCCTGCGGTCCGAGCTCTTCGACGACGTGGTCAACGCCTCGCGGGCCGAAGGCGCGCCGTGGCGGCCGATCACCCCCGGCACGGACGACCCGCGGCTCGTGGTGAACGACAAGGAACAGGGGCACGTCCCCTTCTCCGTGGTGGAGCTCGAAGGCAACACCCTGATAGGTGCCGCGACGCTGTGGGGCATCGACAACCACAACCGGTCGGCGCACGTCGGGCTGGGGCTGCTGCCGTCCTGCCGCGGCAAGGGCTACGGCACCGACGTGGTCGCGGTGCTGTGCCACTACGGTTTCGTCGTGCGCGGCCTCCAGCGGCTGCAGATCGAGACGCTGTCGGACAACACCGCGATGCTGCGCTCCGCCGAGCGCAACGGCTTCGCCCGCGAGGGCGTACTGCGCTCCTCGGCCTGGGTGTTGGGCGAGTTCATGGACCAGGTGGTGCTCGGGCTCCTCACCGCCGACTGGAAGCCGGACTCGAAGGCGTAGCCGCCCGTCGGGGCCCGTACGGACGGGTCCCGGCGGAGCATCCGCCGGGGCCGTGCCTGTCCGGCCGGGCGTGCCGACGGTCTCCGGCGGTCCGTACGGATCAGCCCGGGGCCCGCCCGGGCGCCCGCACCCGTTCCCCGCATTGCGCCGCACGCCGGTCGCCCGACCCCGGGAAACGTGAACTGCACCGGCGGCCGGCCCGATTGGACGGGCCCGGACCGTCACCCGTCAGGACGTGAACGCGACCGGGTCGCGGGCTCCTCGTCACCATCGCTTGACCTGGAGCGCGTACCAGATCCGAGGATGGCGGCATGGATACCAGAGAACCCGCGGTAGCGGCAGTGGCAGAAGGAGCCCCATGACGACCCTCACCCCTGCGGTTGCCGCCGGCCGCACGGTGTCTCCATCGACACACTGCGGTACTACGAGCGTGAAGGGCTCATCGGCCCGATCCGGCGCTCGGGAGGCGGACGCAGGGAGTGCACCGAGGACGACATCTTCTGGATCGGTCTCGTCACGTGCTTCCGCGATGCCGGGCTCGGCATCGCGGACCTGCGGGGCTTCGTCGCCGTCCTGCGGGCCGAACACGCCCCGCAGGAGCGGGTCGCCTTCCTGCGCGAGCGCCGTACCGTCCTTGAGCAGCGGGTGGCAGCGCTGCACCGGGCCATGAAGGTCCTCGACGGCAAGATCGACTACTACAGCTGAGGCCCGGGTGCCGCACTCCCCTGCGGTGCCGTCGGTGGGGGCAGCCGCTACTGCGCCGCTGCCGCCGCCGACGCCTCGGCCAGGCGCTCGAACGTCTCGTTGAGCACCTTCCGGCGCTCGTCCTTGTATGACGCGTCCGGCTCCAGGCCGTCGATCGTCGCCTCCCACACCGCCAGGAACGTCTTCTGCCACGACCGGATCACCTCGGGCTGCGGAAGGGTCACGCCCACCCAGCCCTGCCGGTCCAGGACGAGCAGCAGTTCCAGGTTGCAGGGGACGGTCACGCCCCAGTACTCGTCCGGTTCGAGCTCCACCGGATCACCGGCCATCGCCTCCGTCACCTCGGCCACCAACCGGCCCACCAGGTCCCCGAGATGGTCCGCCGCCGTGTCACTGTCGAAGTTGCCCGCGCCCCACGTGCCCACTGTTCCGCCTCCGCGCTGTGCGTCGTCGCCCGTCGTCACTTCCGTACGCCATCACAGCAGAGGGCACTGACAACCGGCGGACAGCCGGTCAGCCGAACAGGTTCTCCGGGAAGTCCGTGAGGATCATCAGCAGCACCAGTGCCATCAGCAGCAGGGAGACGGCTCCCTCGGTCAGCGCGGCACGTGGGCTGCCCGCCAGGGTGGCCGTCCTGCCCGGGTCGGCGGGGTCGTAGCGGACCGTGACCCGCGCTCCTTCGGGGAAGCGCTTGTTGCCGCCGTCGCGGAACTCGACCCACTCCCCGTTCTGCGCGGTGAACGCGAACACGTACCAGGCCCGCCGGTCGCCCGTCGAGCCCGTCGCCGAGTCCCGCTCGTACACCCGGACGCACCGCGCCGGCGCGGTCACGCCGGAGCGGGCGCCGCGCAGTTGCCGGGCCGTCCGGCCCAGGGACCTGATCGCCGCCAGCGCGACCGCTCCGGTGACGACGAGCGACGTGTTGTCCATGGAGAACCCTCTAGTCGTTGCGCAGCCTGTCGACGAGGAAGCCCACCGCGCAGCCGGCCACCAGGACGACCAGCTGCACCAGGAACGTGAGGACGGTGAGGTCGCCCCCCTGCGAGAAGAAGATCACCAGCTGCAGGGCGACGGCCGGGGTGAACGCCGCGACGTAGTGCCGTACCCGCGACTCCCGGGACGCCCCCTGGTGCACGGCCGCCGCGGCCCAGGTGCCCAGGGCGACGCAGGCCGCGGACGGCAGGTGGAGCAGCAGGACGGTGCGGACCGGTGAGTCCATGGTGGAGACGTCGTCGCCCGTGATGACGTCCCAGACAAGGATGGCGAGGGCCAGTTGCGTCGCCAGCATCACCACGATGCCCGCGGCCCAGGGCAGCATGAAGTTCAGCAGCCGCGGCCGGTCGTGGACGGGCGCGTGGGCGGGGGCGTACCCGCGGTGTACGTCGTATCGGGACATTCGGCTGCCTCTTCGTCGTCGCCCGGCGTTCGGGCGCTACTTCACCTGGATGCTGTCGACGATCTTCGTCCGGTCCGCGTCGCTGAGCTTGCCCTCCTGGGCGTCGATGCGGACGGAGTAGATCCGGCCCTCGGAGTCGACGCCCGTGATGACCACGCCGTCGACCGTCGCGCCCTTCGGGGGCGACTGCGGCACGCCCGTACCGGTGTAGGTGAAGTCGATGCGCTTGGCATCCTTCGCACCCTTGATGTCCGCGTCCTTCGTGCTCTTCACCTCGGTGCTCGCCATGAGGAGGGCCCTGCCGACCGAGGCCGCGTCGTCCCCGGTCGAGGCGTCGGCGAAGCCGCTCTGGATCGACACCTTCACCGTCGGACGGTCGCCCTCGTTCCGCAGGGCCGCGGCGTCGTTGAGCTTGCCGCGCTCGGCCTTGCCCAGCTCGGTGAGGCCGGCCGGGTAGGCGAGCGACACCGTCGGTCCTGCGAGCTTCTTCCAGCCGCTCGGTGTGGCGGGCGCGGCCTTGTCCGAGGCCTCCTCGCCGCCGCACGCGGTGAGCATCAGACCGGCGGTGAGTACAGCGGTGGTGACGGCGACAGCCCGCACCGTCCGCCGGACGGAAAGCTTGGTCATGATCACGTCTCCTTGTACCGGTGAATCACTTGGCACAGTAGCTGTACGGGAAGAACGAGCGCTGGCCACCGGAGGGAGCTCCCAGGAATTCGGCCTTCGTCAGGCTCTTCTGCGACTCGGAGCTGGTGTAGGCGCCGTTGATGCCGGCGATCTCCAGGTTGATGTCGAGGCCGATCTCCTCGGACGAGGAGGAACCGTCGTACTCCTGCTTGCTGACCTGGCCGTGGTTGAACGCGTAGTGACCGAACGGGTCACCCGGGCCGGGGTCCGAGGTCGGTACCGGTGTGCCGGTGAACAGGTAGTTGAAGGCGCTGTTCATGCCCTGGCCGGAGAACATCTGGGCCTTGATGGCGTCGGACTCGGCCTTGGACATGTTCTTGTCGTCCAGGGGGACGGTGGTGGTGATGACCTGGGTGGTCGTACCGCCGCCCTTCGCGTTGCCGTTGACGTCGCCCTTGAGGCCGGCACTCGCCTCCGCCTTGCCCTCCAGGGTCCGCGTCATCGTGATGCTCTTCACCTTGCCGGTCTTGCTGTCGACCGTGACCGTGATGGCGCCCGCCGCCGAACCGGCGGCCTCCGCGCCCGCCTTGACCGGGCCGGCCTCGCCCTTCGCGTACGCACCGCCGGTGGCCTTGGCCTGGTAGGTGTACGCGTCGGTGTTGTTGATGTGGTTCTGCGTCAGCGTGACTTCCTGGGCCTCGGAGATCTTGAGGCCGGCCTCGACGGTGGCACCGGGCTTGGGGGCCGGGGTGGTCGTGCCGTCGGCGTTCGTCGTGTCGGGGGCGTTCATGCCCGCGCCGAACTGGAACCCGGCCTGGGCGGCGACTTCGAGGCTGATCTTCTGCGTGGTGATGTGCTTGTTGCCGAGCTTGTCCTCGATGTTCTGCTTGAGGCGGCTCTCCTCGGCCTTCGGCCCCTTGCCGAACCAGCTGGCTATCTCGGTGGAACCGCCCACGATCGGGCTGAGGTTGGAGAGCTTGTTCAGCCGGCTGAGCTTCTTGTACTCCTGGAGGTCCTTGCGGAACTGGTCCGCCTCCTCCTGGCTGTCGAAGACCCAGGTGTCGCCCGTGGTGACGGTGAGACCGGCGGCTATCTCCACCTTGTCCTTGCCCACGTCGCCGATCTTGATACGGCCCTTGGGCTTCTCCGTGCCCTTGACCGAGCCGGCGTCGGTGAAGGTGAGCGAGACCTGCTCGTCGTTGTCGTCGATCTTGCCGTCTTTGTTGACGTCCGTCTTCGCCCTGGTCGTCGTCTCCTCGAAACCGAACTCGCCGCCGAACTCGACGCCGAGCGTCTCGAACGACACCCCGAACTTGCCGCCCTGCGTTCCGGACTTGGTCACCGTGGCGCAGGTGAGGGGCTCGAACTCGGCGTTGGGGTCGCCGCCGGCCTCGGTCCCGCCGCCGCCGCTGCATCCCCCGCCGCCCGTGACGGAGGAGATCGCGCACGAGAACCGCTCACTGATCTGCCCGGCGAGACCGGTCACCAGCAGGGCGCCCACGATGGCCACGGCGACCATGACCATGCCGACGTACTCCAGGGCGGTTCCACCCCGGTCGTCCCATGCACTGCGCGAGGATATGAGCCCCCGATACCTCGTTCGCGGCATGTCTGTGTCCTCCCCGATGGCCTTAGGGGTCGGAGGTTACGAGAGCCGCACCCCTTCCGGCACGGGCCCGTGGGCCCAAATACGGGGCCTCAATCCGGACGTACGACCGAACCGGCAGTGGGCCCAGTGGGTCCGCCGGTCCCGCGAAGACGCCGTGGAGACGGTCCGTGGCGGGGCGGCCCCCTCACTCCAATTCCGCTACGGGCTCCGGCCTACGGAGCCCGGTGCGGTGCGCGGCGTACCGCGAGGACCGCCAGGTCATCCTGTTGCACACCGGCGGTGAACTCCCGCACGTCGTCGACGAGCGAACCGATCATCCGGCCTGCGGTGATGTCGACGCGGCCGCCGAGGCGCGCCTCCAGCGGGTAGAAGTCGCCCTGCGGCGAACGGGCTTCGGTCAGGCCGTCGGTGCACAGCAGCAGCGTGGACCCGGTGGGAAAGGCGAACCACGCCACCGTGCGCGGTTCGTCGACCAGGCTCGCCAGGCCCAGCGGCACGTGTTCCTCCCCCTCGCCGACGGCGGTCACGGCGCCCTCGTGCAGGAGGTAGGGCGGGATGTGGCCGCAACCGACGACCTGGATGTCGGTGCCCATGTCCACCCCCAGGACCAGCGCGGTGACGAACCGTTCGGGCTCGCCGCGCTGTCCGGCGTACTCGTTGTGCCGGACCACCGCCGCCTCCAGCGCGTCGACGAGAGCGGTCACGGTCGGCTCGCGGTGCGCGGCCTCCCGGAACGCTCCCACCACGTCGATGGCCATCCCGATGGCGGCAAGCCCCTTGCCCTGGACATCGCCGATCAGGACCCGGGTGCCCCAGGGCGTGGCCACCACGTCGTAGATGTCGCCCCCGACGAGCTTGTCCTCCTGCAGGGGCTCGTACACACCGTCCACCAGCACGTCGTCGGTGAGGAGCGGCAGCGGGCGCAGGATCTGCCGCTGCATCGCCGCTGCGGTCGACCGCAGCCGCACCAGGGCACCCTCGCGCAGGATGCGCACCCGGGCCCCGTAGACGGCCAGCGTGCCGAAGCCGACGGCGAACAGCGTCAGAATCACCCGGTCCAGGATCCGTTCCCCGGGCTGGAAGATCACCGGCGCGATGACGACGAGGATCACCCAGGCGGACACCAGCGCCGTCTGGCGAGGGCTGCACAGCGCGGCCGCGAACGCCGGCAGGAACACCAGCAGACCCAGCAGAAGCACCGCGGTCCCGGTCAGCAGACCGAAGACGACCACCACGGCCGTCGTTGCCAGGGTCGCCAGGACGACGCTACGGGTGGCGGGCGTGCGGATGGCGTTGATGTCGTCGTTGTCCGTCGAACTGTGTGCCGGGGACAGCGCTGCACGCAGCGGACGGAACATGCGGGCATCCTCCAGCGGCGATGTGGTCGCGCGTGCGCGTGCCGGACGTGGCAGCGGACCAGGAGGCGTCGATCATCCATTCCCGTCGAGGAGTCGTGGGGAGGCTGGCCGCCACCCCGCCGAAGTACCCCCGTACGAGTGGCGCCGGGCCCTCTCCGTTCGCACGCGGAAGGCCGGGCGGTCCCCCTGTCGTGGGAGACCGCCCGGCCGGGTGCGGTGCGATGCGGTGCGGCTACCGCACGTCGTAGGCGCGGGTGATGGTCTGTGTGACCGCGTTGTGGTGGGAGTCGGTGAGGCCGACCTTCAGCATGACCTGCTCACCGGTGGCGCCGGTGTGGTCGACGACGGCCGTCCACTTGCCGTCCTGCTGCTCGGTCGGCGCCTCGGTCCAGGTGGTGCCGCCGTCGTAGGAGTAGGACAGCGAGGCCGCGGTGATCGCGCCCGCGGTGTACCCGGCGTGGCCCTCGGCCGACAGGCCGAGCTTGATGCCGCTGCGCGCGGGCAGGGTGTTCATGCCGTCCACCGGCAGGTCGTAAGCCGGGTGGAGGATCGGCAGGCCGCGGGAGTAGACGTCCGGCTCCCGGTGGGAGCGGAAGCTCCAGGTGGTGACGGCGGCGGTGGAGCGCAGCCAGTTGGGGTCGCCGGTGTAGATCTTCCCCAGGGTCTGGGTGAGCTCGTACGCGGAGTCCTCGTCCGGCACCTTGAACACGCCGTACGGATCGACCAGTCTGCCGATCTCCTCACCGTTGCGCTTCAGCGACATCTTGCCGAGGTCGCCGAAGGACCCGCCGTAGGTCCAGTGGTCGCCGGAGCCGTCGACCCAGAGCGCGTTCTGGATGCCCATCAGGTCGCCCTGGCGCTCGGCGGCCAGCATCAGCTTGCCGTCGGCGTCGCGCGCGGCGCCCGGCCGCAGGGGACCGCCGTACCACTCCTCGGCGCTCCGCTGCCCGGCCTTGTAGGTGCGGTCCTGGTCACCCATGAACGCGGCGAACGGGAAGCTGGTCATCGCGCCGTGGTACCAGGCCTCGTCGCCGGTCGTGTAGTAGGCGGTGCGGGTGACGGGCACGTGGACCGTCTGGAACAGGCTCACGGGGATCCGGGTGTCGCCGCTCCCGGAGGGAAGGAGGAACAGCGCGTCGGTGTAGTCGGCCTCCTTGCCCATGGCGTGCCACGTCTCGGTGACCTGGGCCAGCCGGGAGTCGTCCGGCCGGTAGGTCCGGTCGGAGTGCAGCGGGCCCTCGGTCGGGAACGACAGGTTGTAGACGTAGGACGAGCCGTCCTGCGAGCCGGTCGCGCGCCAGGTGGGCCGGAACTCGAAGGTGCCCTTGCGAGCGCGCCCGTCGATGTCCGCGTAGAAGTTCTGCACGGCGCCGCCGGCCGTGAGCGTCCCGCTGAGCTGCCAGGTGTCGTCCCACCCGCGGGTGTAGTTCAGCGTGGTGCCCTTCAGCGTCGAGGGGCGGTCGGTGTGCAGGCTCAGCCGGTGGGCCTTGCGGGCGTCGAGGACGACGGTGGTGTCCTTGGTGATCCGCATCTGCGGGTGGGCGAGGTAGCTGACCGATGCGGGCGCGTTGCTCGCGTCGGACGTCGCCACGAAGCTGCTGATGGCGTAGTCGCCCGGGCGCACACGGTAGGTCTGCTCGGGCGCGCCCGCGTTGCTGCGGCGCTCGCCCTTGTCGGTGTCGAGGTCGGCCAGGTCCAGCGACGAGGCGCCGGCCGCGGGCTTGCCGTTGCGGTCGATGACCTTGACGCGGAGGGTGACCGTCTCCGGCTGGACGTAGAGCGTGACCGGCACGGAGAGGTGAGTACCGCCGCCGGACGCCAGGATCCGGCCCGTGACGGCACCGTACTGGGAGGCCTTGAGGCGGGCGACGGGGTCGATCCGCACCGGCACCTGGACCGTGGCGCCCGCGGGAACGGTCACCTTGTCCTGCGCCGGCTTGATGACGGCGGAACCGACGTCGCTGCCGTCGTTGCCGTGCACACCGCTGACCTTCAGCCGCAGCGTCAGGGCGCGGCCGCTGGTGTTGGTGTTGGTGAAGGGCACCTGCACGGTGGTGCGGTCCGAGGCGTCCTGCGGCCAGTTGTAGCTGCCGCCCTGGACAGCGGGCGCGGAGAGCACCTTCTGGTGCACGGCCGCGTACACGTCGAGGACGCCGGCGCCGGTCTGATCGGCGCCCGCGACCTTGCCGCCGGTACGGGCGGAGGAGACCAGGGCCGCCTTGACCTGCTGCGCCGTCCAGTCGGGGTGGGCCTGCCGGACGACTGCTGCCGCGCCCGCGACGTGCGGGGTGGCCATGGAGGTGCCCGACATCGTCCGGTACGCGTAGACACCACGCCCGCCCGCTGCGGCCGCCGAGATGTCGACGCCGGGGGCGGCGATCTCGGGCTTGAGGGTGTGGGTGACGGCCACCGGACCGCGGCTGGAGAACGGCGCGGTGGTGTCGTCACGGTCGACGGCGCCGACGGTCAGCACACCGGGTGCGCAGCCGGGCGAGGAGACCGTCTCGGTGCCCGGTCCGGTGTTGCCCGCGGCGATGACGAACAGGCTGTGCGTGTTCTTCGAGAGCTCCTCCGCGGCCTGCGACAGGGGATCGGCACAGTCACCGATGGTGGAGTTGCCCAGGCTCATGGAGACGACATCGGCCTTCTGGTCGACGGCCCACTGCATACCGGCGATGATCCAGGAGCTCAGACCGGAGCCGCCGTCGTTGAGGACCTTGCCGATGAGCAGGTCGGATCCGGGCGCGACGCCCTTCCTGCGGCCCTCGCTGGCCGCCCCGGAACCGCCGACGGTGGAGGCGGTGTGGGTGCCGTGGCCCTGCCGGTCTGCGGTGTCGGCGGAGTCCGTGAAGTTCTTCGCCGCCGCGACCCGGTTCACCAGGTCGGGGTGCTCGGCGTCCACGCCCGTGTCCAGGACGGCGACCTTGGTGCCCTTGCCGTCGTAGCCCTCGGCCCAGGCCTCCGGCGCGTGCACCTGCTTGGTGGAACGGTCCAGCGTGGCCTCGACCTTGCCGTCCAGCCACAGCTTCCTCAATGGAGCGGCCGCACGTGAGCGAGGGGCGCTGACGTCCTGCCAGAAGGCGGCGGCGCCGTCCTTGCCGGCCTTGAGCGCGACGCCGTTCACCGCCGGGAGGCTCAGGCCCCGCTCGGCCCCACGGGGGGCCGCCGGTGCGGTGGCGGCGACGTCGACCCGGTTCTCGTACGTGGCGATGAGGGGCAGCTCGTCGGAGTGGGCGTCGTCGTACCCCTGGCGGATGAGCCCGCTGACGTTGAACAGCTGCTCGTCGACCCGGCCCTCGGCGATCGCCTGCGAGGCGTCCTCCGGGAAGACGTAGAGGTCCTTGCCCAGCTGGTAGGTCTGCACGATCGGCTGCGACCCGTCCTTGCGCGGCAGGACGGCTGCCGAGCTGCGGCCCGACGGGTCCGTGGTCACCAGCACCCTGTCACCGGTGACGAGGGTGACCGTCACCTGCTTGCCGCCGGAAGCCGCGCTTCCACTGCCGACGACGGGCTTCTTCCCCGAGGCGCCGTCGGTGGGTGTACCCGCCGCCCCGGAAGGCGTGACCGTGGTCATGGCCAGGACGGCGGCGGTCGCCGCGCCCAAGGCTATTCGCCCTATTGGATGCATGATTCTCCCTGCTCGGATCCATGAACATGCCGTGCTGCGGCTGCATCCTGGCAGGGATAAGGGCCGCTCAGGGGTGGTGCGCATGGCGGGTTACCCACGTGGCGGAAGTCCGACATCCAGCCATAATTTGAGTGTCGGACGCTCAAATTCCGTACGCCGGACGGGAGTCGGCCGCATTCGAGGGCGCCGGCACGTCCTGATCCCTCACCTCGGTCCCGCCAGGACCCGGCGGCTCCCGGAAGGGCGGGCGGGGTGGCTCAGACCCAGCCGACGCGCGCCGCGTGCCAGCCCAGCTGGAGCCGCGACTCCACACCGGAGAGATCCATCAGACGGCGCACCCGTCGCTCCACCGTGCGGATGGACAGTCCCAGTTCGGAGGCTGCCCGCCGGTCGGAGATCCCTGCCAGCAGGAGGGCGAGGACCTCCAGCTCCTCCGCGGTCGGCTGCTGATCACCCGGCGGCTCCTCGCCCACCCCCGAGCCGGTGGTGAACATCGGCCGGCCCTGGGCCCATTCCCTCTCGAAGAGATGGACCAGGGCCGTCAGCAGGCCGCTGGGATGAACCACGATCGCACTCGGCTCGCCCCCGGACTCCGTCATGTCCAGCGGCACCATGGCACGCTCACGGTCCGATATGACCATCTTCAACGGGAGCGAGTCGGTCAGCCGGAGTTCGAGGCCGGACGCCACGGCCTCCCGCACGTCCCGCACCACCTCGTGGCCTGCGAGGTAGCTCTTGGCGGCCACGACCCGGAAGTCGACCCCCCGGCCGAGCGCCGAGCTCTCCGACGTGTCGGTGTCCTCGCGCGGCACGGCGGTGGGCTCGCCGACCAGGAAGACGAGCAGTTCCCGCTGGGCCCCGAGCTGGAGCTGGAGGAACCGGTGAGCAACCTGCTCCACGCCCACGACCACCTCCACGACGCCGCCGGCCGTGCGCGCGGCCGTAGTGCGGTACTGCTCGGTCAGCTTGGAGAACGCGGTCTCGGCCAGGTGCAGGGCGTTGCGCTGCTCGGCAAGGAGCGGGGCCAGTGCCACCGACGGGGGTGTGAGCCGGTAGCGGGTGGGCCGCGGCCCGTCGGCGCCGTCGGCCGGGTCCGGTGCGGCGCCCGCCGTCTCGCGGGCGACGGCGACCAGACCGCGGGCGGCGAGATCGAGCAGGATCCTGTCGCTCTCGGCCTCCCCGAGCCCGGCCTGCAGGGCGAGATCCCGGGCGGAGGCGGACGGGCGGACCAACAGCGCCGTGTAGACGGCCTCTTCGGACGGGCTCAGCCCCAGCGCCTGCAGCATCCGGCTCCTCCCCGGGCGACGCACCCGTGTCCGGCCCTGGCGCAGCTCGTGCGCACCGAGCGGATTCCTCTCGCTCGGAACCCTATCCCCCACTCCCGGACCCGGACGGCGCCCGTTCCACGGGATGAAGGAGGGCAGCTCGCCGGTGGCGCGTCCCGGGCCGGAAGGGGGCGGGAGCCACGGCAGGTACGACGTCACGGTCATCGGACGGCAGGCCGTCGCCGTCCGGCAGACTTCTCCGGGACGAACCGCGCGATGGTGCCCGGAGCCGGACTCGAACCGGCACGCCCCCGAGGGGCAGCGAGGTTTAAGCTCGCCGTGTCTGCATTCCACCATCCGGGCTTGGCGCGCGGCTCCGCGTTGGCACATGACCCTATCCGGGGGCTCCCCCCGAGCAGACGGACAGTGGCTCGATGTTGTCCTATTTTATTGATCTCTTGAGTGTCCGTCAGCACAGGCAGGCGGCATAGTCACACGCCTGGGCCGGATGACGGGTGCGGCGGCACCGTATCCGAATTGACGGAAAGTCGCCGCACCCGCACAGCCGATTCGCCAGGCGCGCGCCATGGATCGCCAGGGTCGCGCCACCCCTACCGGTTGACGGAGTCGTTCACGCAGCGCAGGACCGGGCGCGCGCCCAGGGCCTCCGGGTCCGCCAGGACCGCTCCTGTGATCATGAACACCGCGCTCTCCCCGGGCAGCAGCGTGACGAGCATCTCGTCCACCTCGGCCGCCGGGTCCAGCCGGTCGGGGAAGAGCGCGAGGTCCCGCAGAAGGGTGCGGGCCGTCACCTCGACGCGGTAGCCGGGCGTCTCGCCCCCGATCTCCGTCACCGTGACGTCGTACCGGGCCGGCGGCAGCGCGAGGCGGGTGTCCTCCTCGTAGAACTCCACCGCCCGGGTCCCGCCGATCCGCGCGACCAGGACCTCGCGGGTCCGGTCGGCCGGTTCGGCGACCGACGGCGGCAGCGGGACCCGGCCGACCGAGCGCGCGGCCGTGCTCACCACCACGTCCTCCTCGGCCAGCACCGCCCCGTCCAGCCCCTGCCGGGTCAGCCGCAGTGTGCCCGCCCAGGGCGTGGAGGCGTCGTTGACCAGGTGCACGGCCCCGTCGCGTACGGCGATCAGCCGGTCCGCGTACACGGCCCGCAGGGCGTACCAGAGCGGCTTGCGGCGGCCGTCGCCGTCGACGGCCGCCCAGGAGACGACCGGCCAGCAGTCGTTGAGCTGCCACACGATCGTGCCCATGCAGTACGGGGTGTGGGAGCGGAAGTGGCGGATGCCGAACGTCACGGCCCGGGCCTGGTTGAGCTGGGTGAGCCAGTGCCAGTCGTCGAAGTCCGTGCCCGGCTGCGGCAGGTGGTCGCCCAGGCCCCGGAGCAGCTTGGCGTCGCCGTCCTCGGCCTTCTGGTGGTGGGCCAGGAGCGGGGCGTCGGGGGCCAGGGGGCCGCTGACGGCGCGGCGCAGGGTGGCGTACGCGGGCGGGCCCTGGAAGCCGAACTCGGCGACGAAGCGCGGCACCCGGTCCGCGTAGGCGCGGTAGTCGGCCCGGTTCCACACGTCCCAGATGTGGATCGTGCCCCGGGCCGGGTCCTGTGGATGAGCCTCCGGGGTTCCGGAGTAGGGCGAACCGGGCCAGTAGGGGCGGGTCGGGTCGGTCTCGGCGACGATCGCGGGGAGCAGCTCGTGGTAGTAGCCGTACCCCCAGGTCCGGTCGCCCAGTTCCTTCTGCCAGTCCCAGTCGGCGTGGCCCTCCAGGTTCTCGTTGTTGCCGCACCACAGGACGAGGGACGGGTGCGGGGCGAGGCGGGTGACGTTCTCCCGGGCCTCGGCCGCAACCTCGTCCCACAGGGGCTGCTCCTCCGGGTAGGCGGCGCAGGCGAACGGGAAGTCCTGCCAGACCAACAGGCCTTTCTCGTCCGCCAGTTCGTAGAAGTCCTCGCTCTCGTAGAGGCCGCCGCCCCAGATCCGGACCAGGTTGACCCCGGCGGCGACCGCCTGGTCGAGCCGGTCGGAGATCCGTTGCCGGGTGAGGCGGGAGGGGAAGCAGTCCTCGGGGATCCAGTTGACGCCGCGCACGAAGACGGGTTCGCCGTTGACGACGATGCGGAACGCCTCGCGCTCCAGCGTGACGCCACGGAATCCGGTCCTGCCCTGCCAGGTCCGCCCGCCGAGGCGGACCGTGACGTCGTACAGGGGCTGCTCGCCGTGGCTGCGCGGCCACCAGGGCGCGGCGCCAGGGACGGACAGGGTGGCGGTGGCGCGGTCCTCACCGGCGAGGACGGTGAACGGGACGCGCTCGCCCGCCACCTCCACCACCGCTTCGAGGGCCTCCCGGCCGGACCGGTCGACGTCGAGCGTGACGGTCAGACGCGGCACTCCGGCGTCGTCCAGATCGGGAAGCAGCTTCACCGAGGCGATCCGCGGACCGCTCCACGTCTCCAGGGCGACCGGCCGCCAGATGCCGGACGTGACGAGCGTGGGCCCCCAGTCCCAGCCGAAGTTGCACGCCATCTTGCGGATGAAGGCGTACGGCTCCGCATAGGCGCCGGGCCGGTCACCGAGCCGCTCGCGCAGCTCCTCGGCGTAGGTGTACGGGGCGGTGAACCGCACGGCGAGGGTGTTGGTGCCCTCGACGAGCAGCTGGCGGACGGGGAAGCGGTAGCTACGGTGCTGGTTGGCGGTCCGGCCCACCTCGATGCCGTTGAGCAGGACGGTGGCGACGGTGTCGAGGCCGTCGAAGCACAGGTCGGCGTGGTCGTGCCCGTCCGGCGTCCGGTCGAACGTGGTGCGGTACGTCCAGTCGGTGCGGCCGATCCAGCCGAGCCGGTTCTCGTTGTCGTCCAGGTACGGGTCGTCGATCAGCCCCGCCGCGAGCAGGTCCGTGTGGACGCAGCCGGGCACGGTGGCGGGGACTCCCCCCGCGGGGAGCCCCACGGGTACGGGGCTGTCCGCGGTGAGCGTCCAGCCGTCGTGCAGGGGCAGGTGACGAAGGGTCACGCGGAGGTCCTTCCGCAGTCGGGGAGCTGGGCGCAGGCGACGAAGTGGTCCGGCTCGGTCTCGTACAGGTCGGTGTCCGGCGAACCCGCCTCGTGGAAGGCGCAGTTCTCCACGGGCTCCGCCGGGTCCCACGGGGTGTTGAGCCGGGGCACGGCGGCCAGGAGAGTGCGGGTGTAGGGGTGGAGCGGGTTGCCGAACACCTTCTGGGTGTCGCCGCGTTCGACGACTCTGCCACGGCGCAGCACCACGGTCCTCTCGGCCAGATACGTGCCGAGCGCCAGGTCATGGGTGATGTAGAGGACGCCGAGGCCGCGTTCCTTGAGTGCGGCCAGGAGGTTGAGGACGTCGATGCGGGTGGAGGCGTCGAGCATGCTGGTGATCTCGTCGGCGACCAGGAAGCTCAGGTCGAGCAGGAGGGCGCGGGCGATGAGGAGGCGTTGCAGCTGGCCGCCGCTGAGCTGGTGCGGGTAGCGCCCCAGCACCTGTCCGGGGTCCAGGCGCACGTCCCGTACGGCCTTCTCGACGCGGTCGGCCCACTCCTTGTCGGGCACGCCCGGGTGGTAGGCGCGGCGGACCAGGGAGAAGACGCGGTCGGCCCGGAAGACCGGGTTGTAGCAGGAGAAGGGGTCCTGGAAGACGCCCTGGACGCGGCGGTAGAAGTCCTTTCCGGGACGGACGGGCCGGCCGTCCAGGGTGAGGCTGCCGGAGCTGACACCGGTCAGCCCGAGGATCATCCGGCCGATGGTGGACTTCCCGCTGCCGCTCTCGCCGATGAGGGAGACGACCTCGCCGGGCGCGGCCGTGAAGGACACCCGGTCCACGGCGGTGACGGAGCCGCTGCCGAACGCTCCGGCGCGGTAGGTCTTGGTGACGTGGTCGAGGGTCAGCATCAGGCCTTCCAGCATGCGACGGAGTGACGGGGGGCGATCTCCACGACCGGGGGTTCCTCGGCGCACCGGTCGTCGGCGATGGGGCAGCGGTCGCGGAAGCGGCAGCCGGCCGGGGGGTTCAGGAGGGAGGGCGGGGCGCCCGCGATGCCCTTGAGGGGCTTGTCGGCGTACCGGGCGCCGACCTCGGGGAGCGAGCCGAGCAGGAGCTTGGTGTACGGGTGGCGGGGCGCTGTCGTCAGGACCTTCGTGGGCGCCTTCTCGGCGAGCTTGCCCGCGTACATCACCATGATCGAGTCGGCGATGTGCGAGGTGAGGCCGAGGTCGTGCGTCACGAAGATCATGCTGGTGACCAGGCCCTTGTCGCGCAGCCCGGTGAGCGCGCCGACGACGGCCCGCTGGGTGGAGACGTCGAGGGCGGAGGTGACCTCGTCCGCGATGAGGACGGACGGGTCGAGGAGGGTCGAGATCACCATGACGGTGCGCTGTTTCATGCCGCCGGAGAGCTCGATCGGATAGCGGTTCAGGATGTCGTGGTCCAGGCCCACCAGGTCGAGGCGGCGGTGCAGTTCGGCGGTGTCCACGCTGACGCCGCGCGAGGCGAGCAGCTCGCGGATCATGCGTCCGATGCGGCGGGTCGGGTTGAGGGCGCTCATGGAGTACTGCGGGACGAGCGATATCCGGTGGAAGCGGAAGGCGTTCATCGCCCGGTCGTCGGCTACGGGTACGTCGTCGCCGTCGAGGGTGACGGTTCCGCCCGCGTGCCGCATCCGGCCGTCGAGGCGGATCAGCGACTTGCCGAGCGTCGTCTTGCCGCAGCCGGACTCGCCCGCCAGGCCCAGGATCTCCCCGTCGGCCAGGTCGAAGGAGACGCCGTCCAGGGCCCGGACCTCGCCCCGCAGGGTGCGGTAGTGGACCCGGAGGTCGGTCACGGTCAGGGTCATGTGCTCAGGCCTCCCCGGGATCGGTCGCGGTATGGATCATGGGCTCCGGTCTCCCCGGGATCGGTCACGATGGAAGTCATGTCTCAGGCCTCCCGGAGCTTCGGGTTGAAGACCTCGTCGAGGCCGACGTTGGCGACGTAGAGCGCGCCGACGATCGCGGTGATCCCGGCGCCCGGCGGAACGAACCACCACCACATGCCCAGTTGGAGTGCGCTCCACTGCTGGGCGCTCTGCAGCATCAGCCCCAGCGAGACGCCCTCGGTGGGGCCGAGCCCGATGAAGTCGAGTGAGGAGGCGATCAGGATGGAGCCGCCGAAGAGCAGGATGAACATCATGAAGAGGTACGAGCTCATGTTGGGCGCGATCTCGCGGAAGACGATCCGCCAGGTGCCGCTGCCGCTGAGCCGGGCCAGGTCCACGAACTCCCGGGTGCGCAGCGAGAAGGTCTGCGCCCGGATCGCGCGCGCCGCCCAGGGCCAGGAGGTGAGCCCGATGAACAGGCCCTGCACGGCGACCGACCGGACCCCGAGGTAGGCGTTGATGATCAGCAGCACGGCGAGGGCGGGCAGCACCAGGACCACGTTGGTGATCATGTTGAGGATCTCGTCGACCGCTCCGCCCCGGTAGCCGGCCAGGAAGCCGACGAGCATGGCGATGACGGCGGCGATGGCCCCGCCGACGACGCCGACCAGGAACGTGGCGCGCAGCCCGTGCACGAACTGGGCGTACACGTCCTGGCCGAAGGTGGTGGTCCCCATCCAGTACGTGCCGTCGGGCGGCGCGGCCTGCGGGCCCACGTACTCGTTGGGGTCGGCGTTGTCGAGCAACGGCGGGCCGATGATGCCGACGAGCAGGAGCAGCACGACGACGGTGAACCCGATGACGAGCTTGGGGTTGCGCACGGCGTAGTGGAGCGTTTCGCGGGCCGGCTTGGCAGCGGCCGCCGCGGGGCCGGCCGCGGGTCCGGTGTCGGTGGCCGGTTCGGGCACGGTGCTCATGACTGGCCTCCTGCCATGCCGGTACGGGTCCGGGGGTCGACGACCACGTACACGATGTCGATGAGGAAGTTGGCGATCAGTACGCCGATGACGATGAACAGGAACGCGCCCTGGAGCAGGAAGAAGTCCTGGTTCTGGATGGCGGCCAGGATCAGCGAGCCGAGCCCGGGATAGGCGAACACGATCTCGGTGACGAGGGCCCCTGCCACCAGGACGCCCAGCTGGAGGGCGAGTCCGGTGATCTGGGGCAGGACGGCGTTGCGGAAGGCGTAGCGGCGGATGAGCCGCTGCGGTGCGCCGAGGGCCGACAGATACGAGGAGTAGTCGGACTCCAGCTCGTAGATGATCATGTTGCGCATGCCGATGGCCCAGCCGCCGAGCGCGACCAGGAAGAGCGAGAGGAACGGCAGCACCCAGTGCTGGAGCAGGTCCACGGCGAAGGCGGTGGACCAGTTCGGCTGGATGTCGAGGCTGTAGCCGCCCGAGAGCGGGAACCACCCCGCCTTGGAGCCGAGCGCCCAGGCGAGGATGACGGCGATCCACATGTAGGGCATCGCGGTCAGCAGGTACCCGGCGGGCAGCACGGTGTTGTCGAGCACCTTGCGGCGGGCGGCGAGCGCCCCGGCCCAGTTGCCGACGAACCAGCTCAGCAGGACGGACGGGATCATCAGCCCCAGCGTGTACGGGAGTGCGTCGAGCAGCACGTCGGCGACAGGCTTGGGGAACACCCAGATGGACAGCCCGAAGTCGCCCTGCAGCAGGGCGCCCCAGAAGTGCAGGTACTGCTGCCAGACGGGCTCGTCGAAGCCGAAGAGGTTGTTGTAGTAGGCGCGCATGGCCTCGACGGCCTCGGGCTGCGAGACCCTGGCCCTGGCCACCATGGCGGCCACGGGGTCGCCGGGCATGAAGCGCGGGATCATCCAGTTGACGGTGACGGCGACGACGAAGGTCAGTGCGTAGATCAGAAGTTTGCGGGCGAAGTAGCGGCGCAAGGGGACTCCCCGGAGAGAGCCCCGCCGTGCGGGCGGCGGTCAGGGCAGCATGCGCACGGCGGGGCGGTCATGGAATCGAGAGCGGCCGGCACGGGGGCCGGCCGCTCTCCCGGAACAGCCGGTGCAGGGCCGGCCGCTCCCTCAGAACAGCCGTGTCACTTGACGGGCTTGATCTGGGTGAGGGCTTCAAAGCCGCCCATCTCCAGCCAGTTGCGCCACAGCGCCGGTGCGTACTTGGGCGCACCCGCGGCATCCGACGGCCAGTTCGTCCAGCTTCCGGTGGTGGACTGGGCCCAGAGGCCGTTGTACCAGAGCGGAATGACCGGCATCTCCTTGAGCTGGATCTCCTGGATCTTCGAGATGACCTTCTTCATGCCCTCGGTGTCGTCCGTCTTCACCCCGCCGAGCTCCTGGACGAGCTTCCAGGCCTCCTCGTTCTCGTACCGGCCGAAGTTGACCGTGTTCTGCTGCTTCTGGACGGGCAGCTGGAACATGTACTCGTAGTACGTCCACGGGGTGCTGGAGAGCTGGCGTTCGTTGTTGACGACGAGGTCGAAGTTGCCCTTGCCGCGCGTCTCGTTGAGGGCGTTCGCGTCGGGGAACTCGGTGGTGATGCCGATGCCCGCGTCCTTGGCGGACGAGGCGATGACCTTGGCTGCCTCCATCCAGTCGGTCCAGCCCGTGGGCACGGCCAGCTTGAGACTGATCTTGGAGCCGTCCTTGTTCTCCACGAGGCCGTCGCCGTCGGTGTCCTTGTAGCCGGCGTCCGCGAGGATCTGCTTGGCCTTGTCGGTGTCGAAGGAGAAGCCCTCGCGGGAGACCAGGTCCTGGTCGACGAACTTGTCCCACTGCGGGAGCAGACCCGTCGGGTTGGCGGGCTTGACCAGCTCCCCGTACACGCCCTTGACGATCTTCTCCGTGTCGACCGAGGCGGCGAGTGCCCGGCGGAAGGCCGCGTCGTTCATCGGCTTCCTCGTGGTGTTGGGCACCAGCCAGGCCGTGTTGGCGGAGAGCATGTAGGGCGGCTTGTCGTAGTACGACACGACCTTCTTGCTCTTGATCAGCGAGGAGGCCCCGGGCAGGAAGTTGTTGCTGAGGTCCAGCTGGCCTTGGCCCAGCTGGCCGATGACGACCTCGTTGCTGGGGTTGGAGACGTCGACGATGTACCGGGGCGCGGGCTTCATGCCGAGCGCCTTGACGCCCCACCAGTCGTCGCGCCGCTGCCACACGACCCGGTCCTGGGAGTGGCTCTTGAGCGTGTACGCGCCGGTGCCGACCGGCTTGTCGTTGACGCCGTCGAGGATCTCCTTCTCGGGGCGCTTGCTCCAGATGTGCTCCGGGACGACCGGCTGTCCGTAGAGGGTGAAGTCCCACTCCTGGTATCGGGCCTCCTTGAAGGTGAAGCGGACCGTCGTGGCGTCCACCGCCTTCGCGTCCGAGAGCCAGCTCCACAGGGTGTGGAAGGACGAGGCCTCGATCTTGCCGAGCCCGTAGGAGTACGCGACGTCCTTGGCGGTCAGCGGTTTCCCGTCCGACCAGGTGATGCCCGGACGGAGCTTCACCTCGTACGTCTTGTCGCCGGTCCAGCCGCCCGACTCCGCCAGCCAGGGCGTCAGCTTGCCCGCGTCGGGGTCGAAGTGGAACAGCGTCTCGTAGACCAGCCCCTTGGTGCCGGTCGCGTGGTCCCAGTTGTGCAGCGGGTTGTAGTTGGCCGGCGGCCCCCATTGCGTACCGGTGGTGTAGAGCGTCTCGTTGCGCGGAAGCGCACCGCCGCTCCCGCCGCCGGAGCCGCCCGAGCCGCCCGCCGAGGAGCCGCCCCCCGTGCACGCGGTGGCGGCGAGTGCGATCACGGCGAGCGTGGCCGCGGTCCGTCCCCGGAATCCCGAGCCCATCGTCCCTCCTTCTCCCCGCCGTCCCTGCCGAGCGGAGTTACTGAACCGGGTAAGTGCCGTGAAGCTAAGGCCGCCGGGAGGGCATGTCAATAGTGCGGGAGCGCTCCCATCCCTTTATTTTCATGGGGAGTTGAGCGATCATCCTTCCTGGAGAGAAGCCACAAGCGAGAGGACCGGCGACCAGGACGCTCGCATCATACGAACCGGTTAAGCGAGGTCACATTGCCCAGACACCGCCCCACGATCGCCGACATAGCGCGCCGCGCCGGGGTCTCCAAGGTCGCGGTGTCCTACGCCCTGAACGACCGGCCGGGCGTCTCACCCACCACCCGCGCCACCATCAAGGCCATCGCACAGGAGATCGGCTGGCAGCCCAACAGCGCAGCCCGCGCCCTCACCCGCGCCCGCGCCGACGCGGTCGGCCTCGCCCTGTGCAGGCCCGCCCGGCTGCTCGGCATTGAGCCCTTCTTCATGGAGCTGATCAGCGGGATCGAGAGCGAACTCTCGCCGCGCGGCTGCGCCCTGCTGCTCCAGGTCGTCACCGATCCGGCGCAGGAACTGGAGGTCTGCCGCCGCTGGTGGGGCGAGGGCAGAGTGGACGGCGTGTTCCTCGCCGACCTGCGCAGCCCGGACCCGCGGATCGACGGCGTCGCCGCGATGGGGCTGCCGGCCGTGGTGATCGGCCGCCCCTCGGCGGCCGGCCCGCTCCCCTCCGTATGGTCGGACGAACACGCGGCGCTCCGGGACACCCTCGCGTATCTGACCGCACTGGGCCACCGGTCGGTCGCCCGCGTCGCGGGACTGCCCGGCCTCAACCACACGCAGTTGCGCGACCGGGCCCAGCGCGAGATCTGCGCCGAACTCGGCCTGGGCGCACCGGTCATCGTCCACACGGACTACTCGGGACAGGACGGCGCGCATGCGACCCGGCGGTTGATCAGTTCCCCGCAACGCCCCACCGCCGTCATCTACGACAACGACATCATGGCCGTGGCCGGCCTTTCGGTCGCCCAGGAGATGGGGCTCGACGTGCCGGCCGACCTCTCCCTCGTCGCCTGGGACGACTCCCAGCTCTCCCGGGTGGTCCGCCCGCCGCTGACCGCGCTGAGCCGCGACATCCCGGCGTACGGAGGCCATGCCGCGCGCACCCTCCTGTCCCTGGTCACCGACGGCACGGCGGCGGACTTCGAGGACGCGGCGGCCCGGCTGGTCCCGCGCGGGTCGACGGCCCCGCCGCGGTAGCGGGCGGAGCCGCCCTGCGGACAGGTCGCCGAGGCGGTCGGCGAAGGGACCGCAACGGCCTTGACCTGAAGCGCGATCGAGCTTCTAACGTCTCCTCCGGTCGACCGTCCGACGACAGGAGCTGGTACTCATGATTCTCGTGACAGGAGCCACCGGGAACATCGGAAGCGCGCTGCTCGCCGAGCTGCACGCGAGCGGTGCCGGTCCGCTGAGAGGACTCACCCGTGACGCCGCGAGGGCCGTGTTCCCCGAAGGCGTCGAGGCCGTCGAAGGCGACTTCGCGGACACGGCTTCGCTGGAGCGCGCTTTGGACGGGGTGCGCTCGCTGTTCCTCGTGTCGCGTCTGGGCCCGGACGCCGACATCATCGAGGCCGCCCGGCGGGCCAGGGTGGAACACGTGGTGCTCGTGTCGTCCATCACCGTCCAGACCCATCCGCACCTCGGCCCCGCGGGCGAGAACCTGGCGGTCGAGCAGCTCCTCAAGGACAGCGGCATGGCGTGGACGGTCCTGCGGCCGACGCAGTTCGCCTCGAACACCTTGATGTGGGCGGCGTCGATCCGTGCACACGAGACGGTCCGCGTGCCCTACGCGGACACCGGACTCCCCACGATCCACCCCTCGGACATCGCGTCGGTGGCACGGGTGGCACTGACGGAACCCGGCCACCACGGGCGGACGTACGCCCTGACCGGTCCGGAGCGCGTGACGGCCCGGCAGCAGGTCTCGGCCATCGCCGCGGTACTGGAGCGGGAGGTGCCCTTCGCCGGGACCGGCCGGCAGGAGGCCCACGCACGGATGGCCGCGGTCTTCGGGGACGAAGCCGCGGACGCGGTGCTCGACATCACGGGCGGGGACGTCAACGAAGGGATACTGATGGTGCGCGACACGGTTTCGCGGGTCACCGGCTCCCCCGCCAGGCCGTTCCGGCAGTGGGTCGCGGAGAACGCCGCCGCCTTCCGCTGAACCGTCCGGCCCCGGCACACGCAGGTGGACGCCGGCAGACCGGATGAACGGCTCTCCCACCCTGGGTGTCATACCGCAGGAGTACGCCGGGACCCTGTGGTGCGACTCAAGGCGGCCCCCGGAACGGGCACCGGGAGTGACGCCCGGCGGCGGATCGGCGGAGACGATGGAGATGTGCCCCTCCCCCGGGCTCCCGCCGCCCGGCGGGGCCGTCGGGCGGGCCCCCGTCCCGCGTACGAACCCGACCCTGGAGTCTCCCGTGACCACCATGTCCACCGCTCACCGCGCCACCGCGGTGGCCGCCCGCGCCACGGAACTCTCCAAGGTCTACGGAGAGGGCGAGACCAAGGTGACCGCCCTGGACCGGGTCACCGTCGACTTCCCGCAGGGCGAGTTCACGGCGATCATGGGCCCGTCGGGATCCGGCAAGTCCACTCTGATGCACTGCGTGGCCGGCCTCGACAGCTTCAGCAGCGGCTCGGTGCGCATCGGCGAGACGGAGCTGGGGACCCTCAAGGACAAGCAGCTCACCCAGCTGCGCCGGGACAAGATCGGCTTCATCTTCCAGGCGTTCAACCTGCTGCCGACGCTGACGGCGCTGGAGAACATCACGCTGCCGATGGACATCGCGGGTCGCAGGCCCGACCAGGACTGGCTGCGCAAGGTCATCGACATGGTCGGCCTCGCCGACCGGCTGAAGCACCGGCCCACCGAACTCTCCGGCGGCCAGCAGCAGCGCGTCGCGGTGGCCCGCGCCCTGGCCTCGCAGCCCGAGATCATCTTCGGTGACGAGCCCACCGGAAACCTGGACTCCCGCTCCGGCGCCGAGGTCCTCGGCTTCCTGCGCAACTCGGTGCGCGAGCTCGGCCAGACCGTGGTGATGGTGACCCACGACCCGGCCGCCGCCTCCTACGCGGACCGGGTGATCTTCCTCGCGGACGGGGCGATCGTCGACCAGATGACGCACCCCACCGCGGACGGGGTGCTGGACCGGATGAAGGCGTTCGACGCCAAGGGCCGCACCAGCTGAGCCCCGGCTCCTCCCGCGCCCCCCTTCCGGCCCCCCTCCCCCAGGACTGACAGACATGTTCCGTACCGCCCTGCGCAATGTGCTCTCGCACAAGGCCAGGCTGCTGATGACCGTCCTCGCCGTGATGCTCGGCGTGGCCTTCGTCTCCGGCACCCTGGTCTTCACCGACACCCTCGGCAACGCCTTCCGCAACCAGTCGGCGAAGAACTACGACGACGTCGCCGTCGCGGTCACCACCCACGCCGACCAGCGCGACCCGAAGTCCCGCGGCATCGACGCCGCCACCCTGAAGAAGATCGAGGCGCTGGACGGCGTCGGCACCGCCGCCGGGCGCGTCGACGGCTTCGCCGGGGTCGCCGACCCCGACGGCAAGCTGATCGGCAACGGCTGGTCCAACACCGGCGCCAACTTCGCCCCCGGCAAGGACGGCAAGGACTCCCAGTACACCTTCACCGACGGCACCGGGCCCACCGCGGCAGGGAGCGTCGCCCTGGACAAGGACACCGCGAAGAAGGGCGAGTACAAGGTCGGCGACAAGGTACGGGTCGCCACCAACGGGCCGGTGAAGGAGTACACCCTGTCCGGGGTCTTCACCACCGAGGACGGCGCGGTCAACGCCGGCGGCAGCCTGGTCCTCTTCGACACCCCCGTAGCCCAGCAGCTCTTCCTGCGCCCCGGCGAGTTCCGGAACGTCTCCGTCACCGCCGCGCCGGGCGCCTCCGACCAGCAGCTCCTGACCGCGGTGAAGCCGCTGCTGCCCGAGGACGCCGAGGCCAAGACCGGCAAGGCGCTCGCCGACGAACAGGCCGAGCAGATCGAGTCCGGCCTGAGCAGCCTCAACAAGCTGCTGCTCGCCTTCGCGGGCATCGCTCTCTTCGTCGGCATCTTCCTGATCGCCAACACCTTCACCATGCTGGTCGCCCAGCGCACCAAGGAGCTGGCGCTGCTGCGCGCCGTCGGCGCCTCGCGCCGCCAGGTCAAGCGCTCGGTGCTGCTCGAAGCGGCCGTGGTCGGCCTGATCGCCTCCGTCATCGGCTTCGCCCTGGGCCTCGGCCTCGCGACCGGGCTGCGCTCCGCGATGAGCCTGATCGGCGGGAAGATCCCCGCCGGACCCCTCGTGGTCGCGCCGCTCACCGTCGCCGCCGCCTTCGGCGTCGGCGTCCTGATCACCGTGCTCGCCGCCTGGCTGCCCGCCCGCCGGGCCGCGAAGATCCCGCCGGTCGCGGCGATGAACAGCCTGTACGCGGCGGCCACGGTGAAGTCCCTGGTGCTGCGCAACTCGCTCGGTGCGGTCATCACCCTGCTCGGCGGGGCGGCGGTCGTGGCCGGAGCGGCGCAGTCCGGAACGAACGCCCAGGTCTCCATCGCGGCCGGCGCCTTCCTGGCGCTGATCGGCGTCATCATCCTGATCCCGCTGCTGTCCCGCCCGGCGATCGCCCTGGTGCGCCCGCTGCTGCGACGGCTGTTCGGGGTCTCCGGCAAGCTGGCCGCGCAGAACGCGGTCCGCAACCCCCGGCGTACCGGCGCCACCGCCTCCGCCCTGGCCATCGGGCTCACCCTCGTCACCGGCATCTCGGTGCTCGGCGTCACCCTCGGCCAGGCGGTCGACAAGATGACGACGGACAACATCAAGGCCGACTACATGGTCTCGATGGCGAGTGGCGACGCGCTCGACGAGTCGGCGCTCACCGCGCTGGAGAAGGCCGACGGCGTCACCGCCGTCTCGCCCCAGCAGTCCGTCTGGCTGGACATCGGCGACACCTCGCTCTCGGCGTCCGGTGTCACCCCCGGCGACGTGCAGCAGGTCCTCGCCGTCGAAACCCGTTCGGGCTCGCTGGACTCCCTCGGCAAGGGCGAGATCGCCGTGTCGGACAAGACCGCGAAGTCGCAGGGCTGGACGACCGGGGACAACGTTCCCGTCACGTACGGCGACGACAAGAAGGGCAGCCTGAAGATCGGCGCGCTCTACAAGGACAACGAGTTCCTGTCGCCCGTCCTGATCCCCCGCGATGTCGTGGCCCCGCACGAGGGCCGAGCGGACATCCGCGAGATCTGGGTGAAGACGGACGGCGGCGCGAGCACGGCAAACGAGCAGGCGCTGGTGGACGCGCTGGGTGACAACCCCGGCATGAGCATCATGGACCGCGACGACATCCGCGACATGTTCGGCGGCTCCATCAACCTCGCGATGAACATCATGTACGGCCTGCTGGCGATGGCCCTGATCATCGCGGTGCTCGGGGTCGTCAACACCCTGGCCATGTCGGTCTTCGAACGGCAGCAGGAGATCGGCATGCTGCGGGCGATCGGCCTGGACCGACGCAAGGTCAAGCGGATGATCCGGCTGGAGGCCGTCGTCATCTCGCTGTTCGGCGCGGTGGTCGGCATCGCGCTCGGCCTGTTCCTCGGCTGGGCGATCGGCCGGACGGTGGCGGCCGAGATCCCGCAGTACGTCCTGGTCGTGCCGTGGGGCCGGATCGCGGTCTTCCTGCTGCTGGCCGGACTGGTCGGAGTACTGGCCGCGATGTGGCCGGCCCGCAGCGCCGCGAAGCTGAACATGCTGACGGCGATCAAGACGGAGTAGTACGCGAGCGCGGCAGAACTGACGGAGGGCCGGTCCCCGCATCCAGCGGGTACCGGCCCTCCGTCACGTCCGTGTCCCGGCTCAGCCGGTCGCGGACGCCTTCCAGTCGCGGGCACGCAGCGGCATGCGGGCGCTCCCGCCCTCGGCCGGGCGGACCGCGAGAATCTGGTTCACGCCGATCTTGTTGTGCTCGAAGGAGAGCGCGGATGCGGCCATGTAGAGGCGCCAGACCCTGGCCCGGCCGGGTGTGGTCATCCGCACCGCCCTGTCCCAGTCCCGCTCCAGGTTGGCGACCCAGCGGCGCAGGGTCAGGGCGTAGTGCTCGCGGAGCGACTCGACGTCGCGCGTCTCGAAACCGGCCTCTTCGAGCGTCGCGACGGTCCGGCCCACCGGGGCCAGTTCGCCGTCCGGGAAGACATAGGCGTCGATGAACTCGTCCACGTGGTACGCGGACTCGTCCTTCTCCGGGCGGCGGGCGATCTGGTGGTTGAGGAGACGCCCGCCGGGCTTGAGGAGTGCGTAGAGGTCGTCGGCGTACTCGCGGTAGCGGACCGAGCCGACGTGTTCGGCCATGCCGATCGAGGAGATGGCGTCGTAGGGGCCGTCCCTGACGTCCCGGTAGTCCTGGACCCGGATCTCGATGCGGTCCGTCAGCCCCTCCTCGGCGATGCGCTTCCTGGCGAAGGCGGCCTGTTCGACAGAGAGGGTCACCCCGGTGACGCGGGCGCCGTACTCACGGGCGGCGTGGATGGCCATGGAGCCCCAGCCGCAGCCGACGTCCAGGAGGCGGTCGCCCTCCTTCAGCGCGAGCTTGCGGCAGACCAGGTCGAGCTTGTCGCGCTGGGCGTCCTCGAGGTTCCCGCCGTCCTCCCAGTAGGCGCAGGAGTAGACCATGGACGGGCCGAGGACCAGTTCGTAGAAGTCATTGCCCACGTCGTAGTGGTGGCTGATGGCCTCCTTGTCGCGGCGCTTGGTGTGCAGCGTGCCGGAGCGGCGGCGTACCTCCTCGGGCGGAGGCGGGGGCGGGGGCCAGGGGCCGGCCAGTTGCAGCAGTCCCTTGGCTGCGGCACGCAGCTTCGGGTCGCGGACCGGGTGGATGCTGTCCTTCGTGTCCCCGCCGCGCTCCCAGAGCAGCCCGGCCATCAGGTCCAGGGCTGCGTACAGGTCGCCTTCGATGTCGAGCTCGCCGGCCACCCAGGCGCGGGCCAGGCCCAGTTCGCCCGGTTTCCACAGCAGGCGGCGCAGGGCACGGCGGTTCCTGATGACGAGGGCAGGGGCACCGGGGGGTCCGGACTCACTGCCGTCCCAGGCCCGGATGCGGACCGGTAGGGGTTCTCCCAGCAACTCCTGGGCGAGAGCGGTCAGCCGCAACGCGGCGTCTGCCATGGCGCACACCTCCGTGATGGTGTTTCCCGACGTGCCCAGACATGCCCACACATGTCTCGGACCACGCCCCGGCACCCTTGGCGCCACAGCGCGGTACACCCCCTCAACAGTTTCCGGCGGCCCGGCCATCCCGCTACTGCGCAATGGAACGGCAAAATACCTGTACCGCACATGCATCCGCCGGGGCACTGGCCCCCGCGCTCCTGCGACGGCCGCCGCGCCGGCCTGCGCCGATACGCCGAAGGGGCCGCCCGCACCACGGATGGCGGACGGCCCCTTCGGGCGTCGTGCGACTGTCTGTCGCGGATACGGAGATCCGCGGACCGGTCCGGAGGGCCGGGGCCCTCCCGTCCGGGTGCGGGAACTAGGAGGCCTTGGCCTTCTCGCCCACGGGCTTGGCGGCGGCGGGGGCCGGCGCCGGCTTGGCGGCCTCGTAGAACTCCTCGCGCGGAGTCTCCATGGCGCCGAGCGAGACGACCTCGCGCTTGAGGAACATCGCCAGGGTCCAGTCGGCGAAGATCCGGATCTTGCGGTTCCAGGTCGGCATCGCCATGCCGTGGTAGCCACGGTGCATGTACCAGGCGAGACGGCCCTTGAGCTTGATCTTCACCTTGCCCATGACGATCATCGCGACGCCCTTGTGCAGGCCCAGACCGGCGACCGCACCCTTGTTGGCGTGGCTGTAGTCGCCCTGCGGGAAGCCGCGCATCCCGGAGATGACGTTGTCACCGAGGACCTTGGCCTGACGCAGCGCGTGCTGGGCGTTCGGCGGGCACCAGGCGTTCGGGTTGCCGGCCTTGCGGCCGATCAGGTCCGGAACCTGGGCGTTGTCGCCCGCGGCCCAGATGTAGTCGGTGCCCTGCACCTGGAGCTTCTCGGAGGTGTCCACGTGGCCGCGCGGGCCGAGCGGCAGACCGAAGCGGGCCAGCGCCGGGTTCGGCTTCACACCGGCGGTCCACACGATGGTGTTGGAGTCGACCTCCAGGCCGTTCTTCAGCACCACGTGACCGTCGACGCAGGAGTCCATGGAGGTCGAGAGGAAGACCTCGACACCGCGGGACTCCAGGTGCTCCCGGCCCCAGGTGCCCAGCTTCGGGCCGACCTCGGGAAGGATCTTGTCGGCGGCGTCGACGAGGATGAAGCGCATGTCCTCGCGCTTCACGTTCGTGTAGTACTTCGCCGCGTCGCGGGCCATGTCCTCGACCTCGCCGATGGTCTCCGCACCGGCGAAACCGCCGCCCACGAAGACGAACGTCAGCGCCCTGCGGCGGACGTCCTCGTCGGTCGTCGAGTCAGCCTTGTCCAGCTGCTCGAGGACGTGGTTGCGCAGGCCGATGGCCTCCTCGATGCCCTTCATACCGATGCCCTGTTCGGCCAGGCCGGGGATCGGGAAGGTACGGGAGACGGCGCCCATCGCGATGACCAGGTAGTCGAAGGGCAGCTCGTAGGCCTCGCCGACGAGCGGCGCAACCGTGGCGACCTTGCGGTCCTGGTCGATGGTCGTGACGCGGCCGGTGAGGACCTCGGCCTTGGGCAGCACGCGTCGCAGCGGGACGACGACATGCCGAGGCGAGATGCTGCCGGCAGCAGCTTCGGGGAGGAAGGGCTGGTAGGTCATGTACGACCGGGGGTCGACGACCGTGACGGTCGCCTCGCCGTAGCGCATCTTCTTCAGGATGCGCCGAGCTGCGTACAGGCCTACGTACCCACCGCCTACTACGAGGATCCTGGGACGCTCCGTGGTGCTCATGCCATCGAGTATCCACCCCCCTCGGGGGGCACGCTCGTGAGCCCCTTCACAAGGTATGCCCCACCCTCTGCTACACTTCGCCGCCCACGTGACCCAGGTCATGGCCCAGCCGGGGAACCACAACACCCTGGCGAACGTTGTTCACCGCTTGTGAGCTGGCCCTTGAGCCGCCGAGCAGGGTGAACCACCCCCCCTGATTCACACTCCCGCAACGCGCCCGGAACCGTCCCGTACGAGGCGCGAGCGACCCCGTACACCCTCCCGTGGACCCGTTCGGAGCAGAAGTCCGCCCCAAGGGGCCGAATTCCTTGTGAAGAAGTTCACGAACTTCGTCGCGCCGCGTCTCCGAAGGCGCCCGCAGAGGGGCCCCAACGGCTCAAAAGTGCAGGCCGGAGTGCTGATGAGCGGCCTTCGCGACCGGCCGCGGGGCCGGTCTCAGCGAGCCGCGTAGAAGGCGATGCCGTCGAGAATGTCGTGTTCGCTCACGACGACCTCGCGCGCCCCGGTCCGCTCCATCACCGCCAGCAGGATCAGCGCCCCCGAGGTGATCACATCGACCCGCCCCGGGTGCATCGCACCGATCGCCGCACGCTCGGCGTGGGTCGAGACGAGGAGCCTCCCGGTGATCTCCCGGACCTGCTCCAGAGAGATACGGGAGTGGTGGATCGCCTCGGGGTCGTACGCGTCGAGCCCCAGCGCGATGGCCGCCATCGTGGTGACCGTTCCGGCGAGGCCGACGAGCGTCGCCGCCGAGGTGAGCGGGACCGTCTCCTCGGCAAGGTCCAGGGCGGCCTCGACATCCGCCCGGATGGCGTCGACCGCGGCCGGCGCGGGCGGGTCGCCGACGACGCCGTCCCGCACGAGGTGGCGCTCGGTCATCCGGACGCAGCCGATGTCCACGGACCGGGCGGCCCGGACCCGGTCGTCGCCCACGACGAACTCGGTGGAGCCGCCGCCGATGTCCACGACGAGGTACGGCTTCGCCAGGTCGTCACGCCCGACGAGCTCCTTGGTCGCCCCGTCGAACGAGAACTCGGCCTCCTGGCCACCCGTGATCACCTCGGGCTCGACGCCCAGGATGTCCAGCACCCCGCGGACGAAGTCGTCCCTGTTCTCCGCGTCCCGGGAGGCGGAGGTCGCGACGAAACGGACCTTCTCCGCTCCGAGCTCCTTGATCACCGCCGCGTACTGCCGGCAGGCGGCGAAGGTCCGCTCCAGCGCCTCGGGAGCGAGTCGGCCGGTCCGGTCGACACCCTGCCCCAGCCGGACGATCTCCATCCGCCGGTCGAGCTCGACGAGCTCCCCGGTGGCGGGGTCGGCGTCCGCGACCAGCAGACGGATCGAGTTGGTACCGCAGTCGATGGCGGCCACACGTGTCATGTCTTCAAGCCTCTCCGGCGCATGTCTTCAAGCCCATCCGGCGCACGTGCCTTCAAGCCCCTCCAGTGATCGAGGAGCGGGGGTCCGGGGGCGCTGCCGAAACGAGGGGAGGGTCGGCGGTAACCGACGCTGCCGGAGGTGGAGGAGGAACTGCTGTCGTAGTAGCTCCTCCCGAAGGATTTGCTGCCA